>JAFXWR010000299.1 GCA_017542725.1 Lachnospiraceae bacterium
AATTATGCAACTATCGTAAGTGAAACTGCATCAAGGATAGTTTTAAATGTGAACTGTGCCCATAAACGAGGTGGAGTTTTGTTTGGAAGAACAAATTTCAGAGTAAATGTAGATATATCAAGAAATAGATACCATTGGGTTAGAGCGGATGCGAATTCTTCAACTTTTATATCTGGTGACTATGATGATAGGGACTATTATTATGATAGAGATCATTATCATAGTCATGATGATGATTATTATTATGAAGATGACCGTATAATAATCATAAGATAAGTTTTACATATGAGTAAAATAATTAAAAATATATATAAGTTATTTTTCCTAATCACAACTTTTGTTTTCTTATTATTTGGACTTTGCTCGTGCAATGCCAAGCAGGATGCAAAGTCTACAAAAGAAGTTACAGCGGAAGTTACAACAGTAGCTAATGTTGTAGATGAAAAAGGCGTTTATACAAGTAAAGAAGAAGTTGCATTATATATTTATACATATAGAAAACTCCCTAAGAATTTCATAAAGAAAAAAGATGCCGAAAAACTAGGATGGAAAAGAAGTAAGAATAATCTCTTTGAGGTTACAGGTGGATGCAGTATAGGTGGAGATAAGTTTGGAAATTATGAAAAGATACTACCAGTGGTTGATGGAAGAACATATTATGAGTGTGATATAGATTATAAAGGTGGCAAGAGAAATGCTAAGAGAATAGTATATGCAGATGACTTCAATGAAGAATATGGTATGATTTTTTATACAGAAGACCACTACAAAACCTTTACCAAACTATATTAGCATATAGTAGGGGCGAATGCTTGCAGAGCCCGAAAATAATTATGAAAAAGTATATAGTAGATTTTAGAAAAGTAAATAGTATAGCAGAAGCTCACAAAGAACTAAAGGAGTCTCTTAATTTCCCAGATTACTATGGTGAAAACCTTGATGCACTTAATGATTGTTTGTCCGAAATTGAGAGTGAGCATTTAATTTATGTTCTAACTTATAAAGAGACACTTGACGGATTTGATGAAATCATGAAAGTTTTTGATGACAACGAGATGAATTATGAAAGAATAATCGAGTTAAGAGATGATAGCCTATAATAGGTAATTAAATGCAGTAAGTAATCTTAATAAAGAATAAATATTTTAAAATTAAGGAGTAGTTTTAGACATGTTTGAAAAAGTAAATCCAAGCCACCCAGATAAGTTGGCTGATAGAATAGGCGGAGCGATAGTTGACCTAGGATATAAGCTCCAAAAAAATCCCAAGATTGCGGGCGAATGTCTGATAGGGCATGGTGTTTGCCATATTATAATTGAAACATCTGTCGACTACAATGAAAAAGACATAAAGGAAATAGTTGATAGAATAGCAGATAGTAAAGTTGAACTTGATTTAAAAGTAGTTCCACAGGACATTTACCTTGCTACAAATCAAAACGATGAAATTAAATGTGGTGACAATGGTATTTTTAAAGCCTGCAAGGTAAGCGACGAAGAAATTAAGTTGACTAAAATAGTTGAAAAGCTATATGTTGAAAATCCAACTGATGGCAAGTTTATTTATGATGAAAACACAGACACGTTTATTGCTTGTCAGAGTAATATAAAAACTGAGAAACTTAAAGAAGAACTTTTGAAAACTGGCATCAAAAACATAATTGTGAACCCGCTGGGTGATTGGACTGGTGGTATAAATGTTGATACAGGTGCGACAAATAGAAAACTTGGTTCAGACATGGGAAGAGCAGTTACTGGTGGAGGACTTCATTTTAAAGATATAAGTAAGTCGGATGTATCCGTAAATGTCTACTTACATAAAATTGCAAACGAAGAAGGTTTAAGTGAAGTGACTTGCAAGTGCGCAATTGGTGATAAGAATTTAATTATCAATGGAAAAGAAGTTAGTTATAAACAAATTACTGATGAGGCATTTGACTACATAAAGAATAAAATTGGCGGATTCGAAAAACTTGCAGAGTGGGGACTTATTCGTTAATCGTAGGGGCGAATGCTTGCAGAGCCCGTTTTGAGAAAATTATGAGTAAAATTATTGCAATAGAAAACGAAAAAATAATAGTCAAGTTACTTTCAACAGGCGCTACCCTCATGTCGTTTTATGTCAAATCCCTTGACATTGACGTAGTACTTGGCTTTGATGACCCAGAAAAATATCTTGCTAAGGGAAATGCTTCTATGGGAAAGTCTGTTGGGCGCTGCGCCAATAGGATTGGCAATGCAGAATTTATTTTGAATGGTAAAGAATATCATTTGCTCGCGAATAATGGACCAAATTGTCTGCATGGTGGTGAAGTGAGATTTGGAGATAAGGAGTGGGACTTAAAAGAAAATACCATCACGAAAGCAGTTTTTACTTATGATAGTCCTGATATGGAGTCAGGATTCCCTGGACATCTTCATGTAGAAGCCACATATGAAGTTATCGATAATGAATTAAGAGTTACTTATACAGGCTTGTCAGATAAGGATACTATTTTTAATATGACAAATCATGCCTATTTTAATCTTGACAAGGTAAAGTCCGATATACTTTATCATGAATTAAAAATTCCAGCTTATAAAATTAATCTTAACGATGAAAACGGAATGGCAATGGAAAAAACTATTGATGTGAATGGAACACCATTTGATTTTAGAAATTTTAAACGTGTAGGCGATGCCATCTCTGCAAATGGTGTGGTGTTAAATCAATATTGTAAGGGAATAATTGATGGTATAGTTGCAACTGATGGAAGCGACAAGCGACTCATAGATAATCTTGATGTCAACTATATATATGAGAACAGGATAGAAAAAACACTTTGTATTTTGAAAAATGCAACATTGAAACTTGAAATAAAGAGTGACTTACCTGGTGTACAAGTTTTTACAGGAAAATCACTTGATGTTGACGGGAGAGATGGACACTATGGTGCATATGCAGGTATAGCAATGGAGCCGCAGTTCTGTCCAAATGCTATAAATTATAATGATTTTATGAAACCAATACTAAAGGCAAATGAAAAGGTGTCGCATACTATAAAGTATATTATTGATAAAGTTTAGATGGGTGAATACAGTGCAGGGGTCGACATTTTGTAGTCCCGAATGGAGCGTCATGACAAGTAGTGAATTAAAAAAATTTATAAATTCTAGTGATTTTGAAAAAGTAGTTCAAGACATTTATTGCACTGCTAAAAAAGCCGACATAGAAGATGAAAGAGAAAGATATCTAAGAACTCTTGATGAGGCAGTTGCTCTTTATGGTGATGGAGATTATCATATCATATCATCACCTGGTCGGGTTGAGATTTCTGGAAATCATACTGACCATCAAAGAGGAAATGTAGTAGCGGCAAGTATAAATATTGACAATCTCTGTTTTGTCAAAAAAACTGATGACATGAAAGTTTCATTTGCAGATAAAGTATTTGGCAAAAATGAAATTGATATAAGTGACTTATCAGTTCATGAAGATGAAAAAGGAAATACTAAATCAATTTTAAGGGGTACAGCTGCAAGATACAAAGAACTAGGATATAGCATAGGTGGATTTGATGCATATCAGGATATGAGAGTTTTAGTCGGGTCAGGACTTTCATCAAGTGCATGTTTTGAGATACTTATTACAGAAATTTATAATTATTTTTATAATGAAAATAAAATAGATGCTGTTGAGAGAGCAATAATTTCACAGTGGGTCGAAAATAAATTTTTTGGCAAACCTTGTGGGCTTATGGATCAGATGGCTATATCAGTAGGCAGTTTTGTGAGCATTGATTTTTATGATAAGGATAAGCCAAAGATAGAAAAACATAGTTTTTCGTTTGGTGATTATGGGTATCAACTTTTAGTTATAAATACAAAAGCTAATCATGCTGATTTGACAGATGAATATGCGGCAATTCCTTCAGAGATGGAAGAAGTGGCAAAGTATTTTGGAGTAGAAGTACTATCTCAAGTTGATGAGAATGAATTTTTTAAAGATATTAACAAATTGAGAGAAACAATCAAAAATGACAGAGCGATTTTAAGAGCTTATCATTATTTCAATGAAAATGATAGAGCGGTAAAATTAAACAAAGCTCTTAAAGAAAGAGATATAGATACAGTTTTGGCAATAATGAGCAAGTCGGGAAATTCAAGTTATAAGTATCTCCAAAATGTTTATGCTGCAAGTTCTATAAAAAATCAACCGGTGGCTATCGCACTGGCTATGAGCAAAAAATATGTTGGTGACAATGGCATTTGCAGAGTTCAAGGTGGTGGATTTGCTGGTACAATACAAGTGATATTGGAAAATGACATGGTAAATGAATTTATAGATAATATGGGAGAAATATTTGGAAAAGACGCCATAATGCCTGTCGAGATAAGGAATTCGGGGACAAAGGTTGTAATTTAATTGATTTATCAATTTATATTTGATAATATAATTGTACATAATAAAACGTAAAGGAGGAAATGTTATGAGATTTTTCAAATGTGAGAAATGCGGAAAGATAATTGCACTTGTCAACGAGAAACCATGTCCAACTATGTGTTGTGGAGAGGCTATGAAGGAGTTAGTAGCAAATACTACTGATGCTGCTCAAGAGAAACATGTACCTGTTTACAAGGTAGATGGAAATGTAGTTGAAGTTACAGTAGGTTCAGTTGCACATCCAATGACAGAAGAGCATCTCATTGAATGGGTTTCTTTACAGACAGAACAAGGAAATCAAAGAAAAGTATTAAAGGCTGGACAGGAGCCAAAAGTATGTTTTGCATTATGCCCAGGAGATAAAGTGAAGGCTGTATATGCATATTGCAATTTGCATGGTCTTTGGAAGGCTTAAAATTTAAGAGGAGTTTGTAATGCAGAAGTTTGTTAAGAGTTTATATATTCTAGTTTTAGCCTTATTCATATTGTCGGCTTGCCAAGTTTCATCTTCAAGTAAAGTAAGTGTCAATGTAAATGGTGAAAATGTTATTGATGCGAAATCTGGATTTGATTCAGAAGATCCAAATTTGTTTTCTGTAGATGTAAATACATCAAAGTATAGCAGAATTGATTTTGGTTCACAAAAAGGTAAGCCAATATCATGGTATATTGTCGGAGATGATGATGAACATCTGATATTGATGAGCGAAAAAGTTTTGGATGTTCAGAAGTTTGATGTGAAAGAAAAGGTTGCATCTTATATGGATTCGTCTTTGTATGAATATTTAAATACAGATTTTGTAAATACTACTTTCTCAGAAGATGAAAGAGCTAAGATGGTATTTGTAAATGACAAGGATAATTGTTTAGTAACCTTGCCATCAATTGATAATCTCATTGATTTATATGGCGATATGAATTATTTGAAAGATGGTTACTATGGTGCAAAAGATTTTTTTGCAGCGAATAAAGATATTATTGCAAAGCCAACTCAAGTCGCAATTGACAACGACATAGACGTATTTGATAATAAGGTTTTTGCCGAGATATTGCAGACAGATGTTGATGATAGATATGAATTTGCAAATGGCAGTGTGCCATATTGGATTTTAAATGTTGATGAAGAGACAGGTTATTCATTAAATGTCACATCTACAGGCTATGTGGCTTTAAATGACGCAAATACTAACTATATAGGTATAAGGCTTATAATTAGAATTAAAAAATAGTGGGCTTGACAAATTTCTTATAAAGATGTAGAATATTAGCACTCGTGGTAGACGAGTGCTATTTTTATTAAAAAGAGGACTTATGGCAGGAAAAAGAGATTATTATGAAGTGCTTGGCGTAAGTAAGTCAGCAAGCGCGGATGAAATTAAAAAAGCATATAGAGCTTTAGCAAAGAAATATCACCCAGATGCAAATCCTGGTGATAAGACTGCCGAGGCAAAGTTTAAGGAGGCATCAGAGGCATATGCCGTTCTTTCTGATCCAGATAAAAAGAGAGCATATGATACCTATGGACATGCAGCATTTGATCCAAATTCTGCAGCAGGTGCTGCATCAGGATTTGGCGGATTTGACTTTGGCTCAATGGATTTTTCAGATATTTTTTCTGATCTATTTGGTGGCGGTGCAAGTGGTGATATATTTGGAAATATTTTTGGTGGGGGTTATTCATCAGGTAGAAGAAGTAATAGACCAAGACAAGGTGAGAGTTTAAGAACTCGTGTCACAGTAACATTTGATGAAGCAATGAAGGGAACGAAAAAACAAATTACGATTCCATACCAAGAAGAGTGTTCATCATGTCATGGTAGTGGAGCAAAGGCAGGAACTAGTCCAGTGACTTGTAGTAAGTGTGGTGGTAGAGGTCAAGTTACTATACAGCAAAGAACACCATTTGGTGTGATGCAATCTGTATCAACTTGTCCTGAGTGTAATGGCACTGGAAAAGTTATAAAAGATAAATGCCCAAGTTGCAATGGCACAGGTTATAATAGAGTTCAAAAAACTTTTGAGGTAAATATTCCGGCAGGAATTGACAATGGTCAATCTGTAAAACTTACGGGTGCAGGAAATCCTGGTGAAAATGGTGGACCAAGAGGAGACTTGCTTGTAAATGTCACAGTAGCACAGCACCCAATTTTGAAGAGACAGGGCATAAATATTTTTTCTACAGTATCAATTGATTATCCTACAGCAGTTTTGGGTGGTGAGACAAAAGTTAAGACAGCTGATGGAGATGTGTTACTTACTATAAAGCCTGGAACTCAAAGTGATACGAAGATGAGACTAAAAGGAAAGGGCGTGCCACTTCTCAGAAATCCTAAATCAAGAGGCGACCAATATGTAACTATAGTGGTAAATGTTCCGACAAATCTTAATAAGGAACAAAAGGATGCTCTCGAAAAATTTAGAAATACTTTACAATAGTAAATAAAAACGACCTATACATAGGTCGTTTTTTATGAATATTAATTGTAAGAACATTAACTAAAACTTTTCAAATTTATATACATCAGTCACGATGATTGTAGCTCCACCGATCTCTATGGTAGTAGGAACTGTGGTGTAGTTTATAGCAGTTGAAGGAAGGTTTATAGGCATTTCAACTTGAATTTTCTGCCTTTTTCCACATTCGTTCTTAATTACTTCAATTGCTTTGTCCACATCCTTGTCTTCAACGCAACTAAAAAGTGTGGTGTTGCCTCTTCTTAAGAAACCGCCAGAAGTGGCAAGTTTAGTTATTCTAAAGTTTTGACTTATAAGTGCATTTACTACATCAGACTCATTGTCTTGGCGAACTATAATATACATTAATTTCATACACCTACCTCCGATTTTTATATTATACTATAAAAATAGTAGTTTTTCAATAAATGCAAGAATATTATTTTAACAAATTTTGTTTGAGTAAAAAATAAATTTGTGGTAAAATATTAAATATGAAAAAAATATTAACATGTACAATTTTTATAATATCTGTTTTATTTGTTTTTTCTTGCGCAAAAAAACAAACAGAAGCATTGAACAATAAGCAATCGCAGGATGCAGCAGGCACTGTGAGACAAGATGATAGTGCAACTAAGCAGTATAAGGATGATGATGTGTATTTTGATATGGTTGTAGGAATGACAATGCCAAATGTCAAGATTGAAACAAATAAAGGTGTAGATTTCGATTTAAGCAAGACAAATAAGCCAGTACTTATGAATTTTTGGGCAACCTGGTGTCCGCCTTGTAGAATGGAAATGCCAGGACTTCAATCGCTATATGAAGAGTATGGTGACAAAGTTGATTTTGTGATGATAAATCTTGGTGAAACAAAAGAGACCATTCAAGATTTTTTAGTTGAAAATGAATATTATACTTTCCCTATAGGATATGATACAAATAATTATTATGGAAATAAATTTGTCATGACTAGCATACCTACAACTTTTATAATAGGCAAAGATAAGATACTAAGAAATTATATTATTGGTGCAAGACCTGAGGAGCAATTTAGAGAATACATAGAAGAGGCTATAAAATAATTTAATTATATATCAGAGGGGGAATTATGAAAAAAAATAGCTTGCCATTACCTTTTAAACTATTGCTTGGTATAATAGTTGGAGGAGCAATAGGACTTTTCTGTAGGGCAAATATTCAAAGTACTGCAGGACTTATGCAAGTATTGATATGCTTGCATAGACTTATGGGACAATTTATTATGTTCTGTGTTCCACTTATTATTTTAGGGTTCATTATGCCAAGTATTACAACACTTGGCGATAACGCTGGAAAGTTTCTGGGGATAGCATTATTGCTTGCATATTTATCAAGTGTTTTTGCAGCAACATTATCAGCAGTAGTTGGATACTTAGTAGTTCCAATGCTCCATATTGCACGACCAGAGAATGCAACAGCACTTCCAGATGCAATTTTCAAACTTGACATTCCACAAATCATGCCAGTTATTACTGCACTTTTCTTATCAATTACAATGGGACTTGCAGTTGTATGGAACAGAGCGCAAACTTGGAAATCATTACTTGCTGAGTTCCAAGTAATGGTATTGTCTATAGTTGAAAAATGTGTTATACCTATACTTCCATTTTACATTGGTACTACATTTGTAACTCTTGGATTTGAGGGAACACTTAGTCAATTCCCAGTATTCTTAATTGCAATTCTTATAGTTCTTGTTGGTCACTTTATTTGGATGGCAGTTCTCTATGGTTTGGCTGGTGCATATAGTGGAAAGAGTCCAGTAGAAGTATTTAAACACTATGGTCCTGCATATATAACTGCAGTAGGAACTATGTCATCAGCAGCAACTCTTTCTGTAGCCCTTGAATGTGCAAGAAAGAGTAAAGCACTTCGTAAGGACTTAGTAAACTTTGGTATACCTCTTTTTGCAAACATTCATCTTTGCGGATCAGTGTTAACTGAGACATTCTTTGTAATGATTATTTCTCAGATATTGTATGGAAGACTCCCAGCGCCAGGAACTATGGTTTTATTCATAGTATTGCTTGGTGTATTTGCAGTAGGAGCTCCTGGAGTTCCTGGTGGAACTGTAGTAGCGTCACTTGGACTCGTTACTGGTGTTCTTGGATTTGATGAAACAGGTGCAGCATTAGTTCTTGCAATATTCGCTCTTCAAGATTCATTTGGTACAGCATGTAATGTAACTTCAGATGGAGCACTCACTCTCTTCCTTACAGGATATGCAGAGAGACATCACATAATGGAAGCAGGAGAAAAGAAAGTTAAATTAGTAGCTGCAAAGGCAGGAGCTGCAGCAGTAAAGGCAACAAAGAAAGTTGCTGGTGCTGTGAAGAGAGCTGTTAAGAATCGTAAAAAATAGTTTATTGAAATTTCAATATAGTGAATAAAAATAACCGCTGTATGGCGGTTATTTTATTTATGAATTTTAATTTATAATTAGTTTTTACTTGTCTTTGCCCATATGAGGCCGATTACAAGACCAAATATTGCAGGCACTATCCAAGCGAGGCCTACACTTGCAAATGGGAGTTTGCTTTGGAAATTTGCAACACTCTCGATAAAACTTACTGGTATAAAGCTGTCTTTTGGGAATGAAACTATGAAGTCAAGTAATGCAGCTAATAATGTCAAAGTTATAGTTGCAGAAAAAACTTTTTTGTTAAAGCCAAATGCTTTTCCAAAAAGAGCAAGTAATATAAGACTTATTGCGAGTGGATAGATAAACATCAAAAATGGTATTGCATAAGTGATGATAGCATCAAGCCCAAAATTAGATACTGCAAATGAAAATACTGTAAATGCAATTGACCATTGTTTCATTGATAAGAAATTTGGGAACATCTTGCTAAACATTTCAGAACAACTAACTATAAGAGCTACAGATGTTTTGAAACAAGCAAGAGTAACAGTTGCAAATAATATGTATAAACCTAAATTTCCAAAATAGTGTCCACTGATTTGTGAAAGAGCGATAGTACCATTTGAAGAAGTCTCATAAACTCCTCTACTCATAGTTCCCATAAATGTAGTAAGGAGATAGATGAGGGCCATAAATCCGCAGCCTATAGCTCCAGCTTTTACTGTATTCATAGCTACATCAGTATCATTAGTGATTCCGAGATTTCTTATAACGGTGATAACTGTGATACCAAAGGCGAGACTTGCGATTGCATCCATAGTGTTGTAACCCTCTAAGAATCCTTTAAAGAATGGTTGGGCTGCATATGATTCATCAGGAACTATTACGCCACCCTTAAGCATAGGGTTTGCAAATGATACTATGATAAGTACAAATAAGAATACAAGGAATAATGGGTTAATTATTTTTCCAATATAATGCATTATGCCACTTGGCTTGAGTGCAAGAATTAGTGCGAGCGCAAAGAACACAAATGTAAATATAAGTCTTGGAATGACAATATTGCCATCAGTAAATTGTGATGACAAGATTCCAAATGAAGTTGTTGCACATCTTGGTATTGCGAAGAATGGACCTATAGTCAGATAGAGTAAGATAGTAAAGAAGTATTTGTATTTCTCACCAACAAGTGATGCTAAATCAAATAAACTATCTTTCTTACTTGTGCCGAGGCAAGCGACTCCGAGTAGTGGAAGACCCACGCCAGTAACTATAAAGCCGATTGCAGCAGGCAATGAGTTTGTACCTGCAAGTTGGCCCATGTGAA
>JAFXWR010000300.1 GCA_017542725.1 Lachnospiraceae bacterium
AGATACAACTATAAGTCAAGATGATATATTTGAAGGTGTAAGTCTTGATGACCCTGTGAGAATGTATCTAAAAGATATAGGACAATATTCGCTTTTGAACGAAGCGAGAGAAATGAGGCTTGCGAAAGAAAAACAAGATGCACAAGTTTTACTTAGAAAGAAAAAACTCAATGAGCAATTACCAATCGATGCTGCAACGGCTAAAAAACTAAGCCCAGATGAGTTAAAGATAGTTAAAATGGGAGAGATGGCGCAGCAGACATTAATAGAATGTAACCTAAGACTCGTAGTGTCTATAGCAAAACGATATATAGGACAGGGGCTTTCTCTGCTTGATTTGATTCAAGAGGGAAATATTGGCCTAACTAGAGGGATAGAAAAATTTGACTATAAGATGGGATTCAAACTTTCTACCTATGCCACTTGGTGGATAAAGCAGGCTGTATCAAGAGCACTTGCGGAGCAAAGCAGGACTATTAGATTACCAGTTTACTTGACAGAAAGACTAAATAAAATTTATATTGCTAAAAAACGAATTGCGGAGAAAAACGACCACATACCAAATATTAGAGAAATTGCCATTGCTACAAGATTGACGGTAAAGGAGGTTAAAGAGGCATTAGAAGCTGATATAGAAGTTATACCATATGAAACATTAACAAATGAGGGTGATGAAAATGATATTGATGTGATCTCAAAAAAGATTAATGATTACCTTATAATGTCGGGCAAAGTGGAGGATGAAGGAAAATCAATTTTTGATAAGACTTATGAGAATATAAATGATAACCCTGAAATTAATACAGAGAGAGTTATGCTAAAAGAAAAGATACGTGGTTTGCTTGAAGGATTAAAAGAACGAGAAAGAAAAGTTTTGATTTTGAGATTTGGAATTGATGATGATCATGCAAGGACACTTGAAGAAGTGGGAAAAGAGCTTGGGGTTACAAGAGAGAGAATTCGACAGATCGAGGATATGGCACTTAGGAAACTTAAGACAAGAGCAAGTATCTTACAAGATTAAATAAAATAGTATAGGGAAGACTATTTTTTATAAATATTTAATTAGTGGCTAACTATAAAATGAAACTTGTCAAGTTTGAAATATGAATAGACGATTTAAAAAGTTAATAACAGTATTCGTATTTTGCCTTTGCTCTGTAAGCATAGCAAAAGCTAGATTAGAATACAACCCTCTTATGGACTGGTATTATTGGGTGGAGGAAACAGAGTCTGAAACATATAGATGCCATGAAGATGATATTTCCGATGAAGAAGTGACTGATAGTTCTTCTAGTAAAAAGCAGTATAAGAGCAATTTTGATTTAAATGATGACTTCATTAGAAATATAAAGGATATTCGAACTCAACAGTATAGAGTAATTGGAGCTGTAACTGCAAATGGCAAAGTATATTATAAAAATAATGATGGTTCATTTCATAGAGGATGGAAAGAAGAAGGCGGGTATTGGTATTATTTTGACCCTGTCGATTTAGCACTTGTGACTACAGCACTTAAAGACATAGATGGCAAAGTTTATTATTTTAATGACTATGGTCAGATGATTACAAATGCAGTAATTAATATTGCTGGATACAAAATTAATATAGATGGCAGCGGGTGGTGTTCCATAATAGAATTTAATGATTGTGATGAGAGCGGGTGGACCGCTCTTTTTTTATTGCAAATTTGTTTATGTTGACAAAATATATATCGTGATATATACTAAAGTATATTTTTTATATGGAGTAAAAATATGAAAACAGCTAAGATATTTGAAAATGGAAGAAGCCAAGCGGTTCGCTTGCCAAAAAAATTAAACACTAATGATTTGAAAGAAAAAGTGTATACTTTACGAAATGTGCAAGTAATGCTGGATTTTGATTTGGCGGAAATTTATGGGTATGAAGTCAGAGCATTAAATCAGCAAGTTAGGAGAAATATTGCGAGATTTCCAGAAGATTTTATGTTTCAATTGACAAAAAAGGACATTGATTTCATAAAATCACAATTTGTGACTTTGCCTAATAAGGCTTTGTTTACAAATGTTGAAGGAGGTAATAGGAAGCTTCCATATGCCTTTACTGAACAAGGTATATATATGCTTGCTACAGTGCTTAAAGGAGACATTGCTGAAAGACAAAGTATTTTTATATAGAATGGAGTAAAATATGAAAACAGCTAAAATATTTGAAAATGGAAGAAGCCAAGCGGTTCGCTTACCAAAAGAGTATAGGTTCAATGCAAAAGAAGTCAACGTAAATAAGATTGGTGATGCCATCATTTTATTTCCTGCGGATAGTAAATGGAACAGCTTGCTTGAGAGTTTGGACCTATTTACAGACGACTTTATGGAAAAGCGAAACCAAGGAAAAAGTGATAAGAGGGATTCATTATAATGTCAGCTCACTTTGTGCGCGACGAACAGACGAACGAGCTAAAGAACGTGCGCCTGTCATACGAAGAACAAAAAGGAGGTCAGTGATGTATG
>JAFXWR010000026.1 GCA_017542725.1 Lachnospiraceae bacterium
CATTTGTACCACCAGTGTTGTAGTAAGAGATAGTAAGAGTATATTTACCTGCTGGGATTGTTACATTCTGAGTGTATTGAGTAGTAGCGCTCCAACAAGTAAGGAATCCAAGCACGTTACCTAAAGTAGAACCGTCAGACATTGTTTTTGGAACAATGAACTGGCTACCACCTAACCATGATGTTGTGCCAATACCAAAGATACCACATGCACGACCATTGTTCACACCTGTGTTCTTGTCAAGTGGATTATCATCAATTGTGGCAGCAGGGAAGTTGGCAGTCCAACCGATAACAGGCTGCATACCATAGTAGTTTACGCTGTTCTTTGAACGGTCATAATCGTATGTAGTGATACCCTGACCTTCTGGAAGAGCATCATCTTGATTGAAATGAGGATTATTGATGAAGAACTCAGAGAGGTCAGAGAGTGAGCTTTCGTTTATAGCCTTCTGTGCTGCAATAGCAGTCTCAACTTCTTCGAGAGTAGCACCAGCATTGTCATATACAGCCTGTGCATCTCTTGTATCAGCACCAATCTGGTCACCATAGTTAATCAACTCCAAGAGTGATTCCTTGGCAGAAGCTATCTTCTCTGCGATAAGTGGAGCTGGGTCTATACTGTAGAGACTCACATTACTATAAAATAGGTGTGGAGAACTTGCACTACCCTGTCCACCAGAAATGTAACCAAGAGAGATTACACCCTTAGTTTCCTTCTCAAGGATGAAGGCTATCTGGTCAATTGTTGAGTTGTAAGCATCAGCTGGGAATGACTGTGTCTTTGAGACATACTGTGTGCCATCCTCAGCAATAAAACCGTTGAGGTTAGTCATACCGCCAGCACCCATTGTATTGCATACAGGAATCTCAATGAGGTAAGCACCAGCTGGGAGAGTAATCTCCTGAGTATATTGTGCAGTGGCACCCCATACTGCCAAAACTCCAAGACCACAAGTAGCACCACCCTCACCAGTGTAAGGGATATTACCTTCGCCACCCAAACCGTAAGAAGGAGTTTCATCTTCTGTTACATACGACAAAACGCCACACGCACGAGCATTGATACCATTCTCCTCCGTAGTCATGATGTTGTCAGTAGGAGCTGAAGCAGTCCATCCTTCAACAGGTTGCATACCGAACAGTTCAGTACCACCAGCACCAAGACCAGCATCAGTAAGGTCCTTGGCATAAGTTTTAATGATTGCATTCACAGGCGTTCCTGCCGTGAAGTCAGCATTAGTAATCTTTGAGGTAAGGTCTTCAAGCTTCGTGTACTCAATTTCCTGAGCCCACGAATAAGAACAAGACATAGCTACCCCAAGAAAGGTGTAGAATAATTTTTTCATTGATAGGTTTTTTAAAGTTAAAATAATATACTTAATTTCTCTTTTTTTAATTTTATGCTTAATAGTCGCTTGTTATCGTCAAGCCTCAGCCATCTAATTTGAGGCATAAACGCCCAATTAGTTTAAAATGTATTTAAAAAAATTGGTTCTATTGCAATTTTATAAAACTGCCCATTCATTTCACAGAGCAAAAGTAATCATAACAATTGACAAATGCCAAATTTATTTGCAAAAAAATAAGTCAACATTACATTTTTCGCCAAATTCACCATTTTTGAGACGATTTTACAATAAATACAACTCAATAGAGGGAAGCCAATAACACAGTTTCACGGTCAATAAAAACAAGGGCACTTCATATTTGAAGTACCCTTTGTTTTTTTCATAATATGAACTGGACTACACAGACATGCTGATATAAGTAGGTGTGCATAATTATTTTTACAATCCTTGCACCGCCTACTGCGCATCTTCAACGCCTAAAAACAATCGAGTAGGAGTCACTACACTCATTTATTTTAGGCGCTGAACCTACATCATTAATCAATACAATCATTA
>JAFXWR010000301.1 GCA_017542725.1 Lachnospiraceae bacterium
CAGAAGGCGTTTCAGTCTCAAACACATTAGCACTTGTTGGCTCATTAACTGAATTAACCTGCTTCGTAGTACTATCTAATTCTTTTACCAAATCCAAATTACTTTGTGAAGCTAAACCAATATCTGTTGCATTATCTGTTTCAGGAACAATATTTAAATTAGGAATATCTTGTGTGCTAACCGATTCGTCACTATTTAAGGTATTAGCGTTATTAGTAATAAGGTCTACATTATTAGACATAAAATAACGAGGTAATTGTTGTTCTAATCTTGTCATTTCAGGAATAACCTCATTATTCATAGCACTTTCATACACACGTACAATATCTCTGCTATTAAATAACCCTGCTGGTGTCAAATCTAATAACAAATCCATATAATTATTATATTTAGGATTAAGTCTTTTAGCTACTGCATCTGCAATTCTCTTAGATTTTGCAAAAGGATTACCTTGATTCCAATCCCATGTAGGGTCTTGTGTACGTTTATACTCTTTTACTAAACCTTTTAAACCAATACCCTCATGTAATGTCTTGCCGTCTTCACTTAAAAAGTCAGGGCGTATCTTCTTCCACACTCCTTTTTTAATCTTCTCTAAACGTGAGATACAACCATTAACATACTTATATTTAACAGCATCTTTTTTATCTTCTTCTGATAAATTAGTAGGCTGTTCCAAATTATTATTTAAAACCAAGTAAGGCTTTATTTGTACATAATCAGTTGGAATACTACTAGCACCACCACTACGAAAATCATTTTGTACCCCACCTTTTACATACATCCAATTACCATCTAAATGCAACCATTTATACAATGTAGGATTAGCCTTTTCCATCTCAACAGCACCAAAATTCGGTCTTTTATCACCTCTAGGTTCATCTGGATTAGCCAATAATCTACCTGTAAACCAGTCATTTTTAAAATTCTCTGCAAAAGTCACTAAGAAACTAGCAGTAGCGTCATCAGAAGCGTCACCCGATACCTTTATACTAGATTCTACACTTGACTGTGCATTAACTTCTCTATCTGCACCCTCTTTCTTACCTACTTTAAACTTTATAGGCGCCCCTGCTTTCGCACAACCTGTTATCATCTGACCTATCATAAATACGTCATGCAACTCAGCCATCTCAGGTTTCCAACCAGCATTCTGTACACTAGTAATATCTGCAATAGTTTCTTGCATTTTATCATGGAAAGTAGTCCAATAAAGATAACCCTCTTGTTGTGTCTTTGACAAACCACTATCTTTATTATTAACCTCTTTTAATAACTTTTTTATCTGATTATTAGTAGCATCAAGTTCTTTACTTGTTTTTTCATCAAAGCCATTCTCCAAAGCCTCTCTCAAAGATTCTGCCTTAGATGAAAGATTCTGTAATCTGTTTTGGGCATCAATATTCATAGAATTAATTAAATCTTCCATGTTATCAGTATCTACTTGTGAGGCACCAAAATCACCCTTATAATACTTTTTCCATACACTTTCACCTATATACTGACCGCCAGCATAAGACTCGAAATAACGATGCTCAAAATTAACATGCCAGTTGGTTATCTCATCAATAACAATTGACATATTATTTCCTAAATCCAATTCTTGATATGCTATACTATTTTCAGGTGTATTTTTCTTAATAAACTCTAAACGAGCCATCATAATAGCAATAGCAAATAAATAAGCACGTTCATAAATCAAATCACCAAAAACATTCTCCCAAGTATCTCCAAAAGAAGAACCAAATGCACCAGTCATATAACTCTGCTTATATAAATGACTACCGGGCTTAAAACCGTCTAACATATAAGAATAAGTCTCAGTACCCTCGGCTTGACCTCTTTTCTTAAATTGTCTACGAGTGTCCTCACCCAATTGTAAATCTGCACCATTAACACAATACATATCTCCATGTGTTATATAAGACAATTCAGAAGCCATATCAGGCTTTCTATCTATGTAGAAAACAGATGTATCACTAGCTATAAGTGAAGCCAAGATATTCATAGTTATAACGCCCTTACCTGAACGAGAACCTGCACTAAATCTATGAACTATCTTACTTGTAGTGTCTATTCTACCGCCTTTTGTTGAAAATATAGGTGTACCTACATTATCTTCGCCTAATAATAAATTTTTCTTGTTTATAACAGTACCGTTTTGCTGAAATAATTTAGCTGCTTTATACCCAAATAAAGGTTTTGCATTTACTATTTCTGGATTAAGACAAAACTGATAATCCATTACAACAATACCTAACAAAGAAGACTGCTTTACACAAATTCCGTTATCAAACACAACATCTTTACGGTTCTGCAAAATAACGTTATTGTTAAACAATTTCTTAGGTGCGGTTTCTGTATCAAATGCCTTAGTATCTTCACTACAAACACGCAATTTATACAACTCATTAGAATCATTACGTGTTATAACAGAAGCTCTACAAATTGTTCTACAAAAACGCTCTATTGCACTATTTATTGTAGATGAGAAATTACTTGCACTACAATACTTATTGTATAAAGCAGCCTTACCGCCAAGTTTGTTTGCTGTAGCTTCATTTTCAACAAAACTTGCATAATCCCTTTGGAATGTAGGGTCTGTAAACTTAAAACTCTCTCCTTTTACAGTACAATACTTTTCTAATGCTTTATAAATATATCTTAAAAACAGCTTATCTAACTTAGGTTCAATTAACTTAAAATAATCTTTCCAACTATTAACAGGTGCAATACGATAAACTATATCATTTTCCTTTGGCTTATAGTAGTCACTAAATTCAGCACCTACAGCAAATCCAAAGGATTCATAAGGATAATACAAAGAATGTTTCTCGTTTAATATCGTATCCATATCAAAACAACGGTCATACGAAATCATAGAGGCCTTAAAATCATCACTTAATTCCCTAATAGAACTACAAAATGCACTATATGCATCAATTGTAGTTTGAGATTTAGGGCGATTAACTGGTTTTAAAGATTCTACTTTATTCTTATTAGTAGGTCTAGTTAAGGAATTCAACTCGACTTCTATAAAATCCTCTATAGGCTCTCCAGTTTTTCTATCTACTGATTTATAAGCATATTTTTGTTTACCCCTAAAGAATAATACTCCTTCATAAGGATATAACGAAAATGTATTACCATAGATGGCCTCCAAAATAGCGTACATTTCAGCTTTTCTTTCTTGCCAACCTGCTATAACATTCAAAAATGAATCATCCAAAGCTGACTCTTCTATATCTTGTAAAACTTTCTCGTTGTATTCATTCTCTGTTTTGCTTTCAACACAACATAACTCATATAAATACTCAACATCTTTATCAAAAGTTGCATCAGTATATTCACTAAAGGCAACCTCTTTATTTATATTAGACAATAAATTACACTGTACGGTATCATCTAAATGAACCGTAGTATTATAAATTTTACCTAAAATACCCGCTATTTCAAACGAACACTCCTTAAACAAAATAACATTATCTTCTTTATACTTAGCAACATTAATAGTTAAACCACC
>JAFXWR010000302.1 GCA_017542725.1 Lachnospiraceae bacterium
ATTCTACATTTGATCCACAATTGTTAAATTTATGTTTTAATTATTTTTTATTAATATTATCATATAAGGATACGAGAGTAGGAATTGATAGTAATTAAAAAGAGGTAGAAATGTTTAAATTCATTAAAACAAATAAATATGATTCTTTAGTCGAAAAGATATTATATTGTTCATATTTTATTTATCAATTTATGTTTTTATTACATGTTAGTGCATTGGCACACACAGTTGACCTTTTTGATAAGTTTACAAGTGTGGCAATCATTTTATCTTTCGGAACAATTATTCTTATTGATTTATATTTTTTTTTGAGGGGTAATTACACTTTAAATGAGATTATTATTTATGGCATTATCGTAACATTGTTGCTAATTTCTCTTTTAAATTATAGAGAAGTAATGGTGGCGGTAAATTTATTTGCCATAATGGCATTTAAGAATGTTGATGCAAAAAAAGGATTGAAAGTTTATTTTATTGCCACAATTATAGGAATGATTTTCGTGTTCTTACTTGGTGTTTTTACACCATATACATCAAATATTACTAGAAAGATTGGCAATGGCACTCTAACTCGATATGGACTTGGATTTTATTACACGACAATGGCACCACATTATTTCTTTTCGCTAGTGTTGGTTTTCATTATTATCTGCATAAAAGTTAAATTAATTTATTATATTGCTATAGTATTGATTGATATTGTCTTATTTATTTTGACAGATACAAAGGCACCATTTGCTTACGTACTGTTAATTATGTTTATTTATTTTGTACTTAAATATTTTAAATCAGAAACATTGTTAAAAATATATGGATTTTTTACGATATTATCATATCCTTTTTTTACCATACTTACAATTTTGGCATCGGTTTATTATAATGATGAAAACAAATTATTATTCTTATGCAATAAAATATTAACAGGAAGACTTAAATTGACTCATAATGCTATAGAAAAATGTGGATTTCGATTATTTGGACAAACAGTTGACATTTGGGGTAAAGGATTTTATATTGATTCCTCTATAATTAATATGTTGGTGCTTAATGGATTGGTGATATTAATTGTTTCTGTTTTGTTTATGACAATTTTTTCATATTTTTCTGCCAAGAATAAAGATATTCCATTGATGATAGCCCTGTCGTTCTTTGCACTTAGGGCAGCATTTGATTGGGGTTTTATGGCATTTCAAATGACACCAATAGTCATATTATTTTATAGTACATATAAAATGTATTATAAGCAAGTCAACTATAATTATGACTGATCACAATAGTCAATTAGCAAAATTGTTCATCAATAATTTGGAGGATAAATGGATTTCAAATTGTACAAGATAAATAAGAGGGATGTATACATTTTTTTATTTACAATAGTTATCGGATTATTTGCTCATGGTTTTATTGTTTTTAATAAGATATCTTTTTTGGATGATTTGAGTAGTCTTTATGGTTTTTCCGCTAAGCACTTGTTTTCATTGGGAAGATTTACAATAGCTTTACTTAAAATAATTAATGACAAACTCTTTAATTCATTTAGCTCGCCAATAATTAATGGTATTATTTCACTAATTTTCATTGCATTTTCAAATATCCTTATAGCGAGGATTTTTGATATAAAAAAGAATACTAATTTAATTTTATTATCTTCTGTTATGATTCTATCAACAGGATACATTTGCTTGCAAGCATATTCATATACTGCTGTTTACTATTCTTTTGCAATTTTTCTTAGCATCTTATCTACATATTTATTTTTAAATTATAGGTTTAAAAATAAGATACATAAAATTTTTATTATTGCTTTATTACAGATGCTTGTTATTTCGATTTATCAAAGTTATTTTTTATTTGGAATATTAATTTTTATTATTTATCAAATTTGTGATTTGCTAAACGATAAATTTGAATTAAAAATTACTTTTGAATATTTTCGTTCAGTTCTGTTGTCTTTATTGCTGTACTTTTCTGTAAATAAATTAGTAATATTTTCATTTAGTTTTTTAAATCAAGCAATACCAACCATTGATTCGGCAATTGCCATTTCAAATTATCAAGGCATAAGTCAATTTTTAAATTTAAAATTTTGGTCAGTATTGTCTTTTAATGCTTTGTTCTTAAAACTATTCATCCCTGACACAATATTATTTGGTAATAATTATTATATTTATATATTGATTTATCTTTTAGCTAAGGGATATTTGAGCATTAAAAGTTTCGTCCTGGTTGTTATATACACGTTTTTATTGGTTGCAATTTCAAACGCATTATATATACTTAATGGCGTTGGAACTTCTCTATATGCTTTGCCTATGTTCCCAAAATGTTTATTGTTTTTATATCCGGTAATTTTATTGGAAAAGTATAGTTTAAAAATTAATTTACCTATTTGTGTTTTGCTTTTTTATTATTTAACTTATAATACTGTACTTGCAAACAATATCTATTTAAATAAATATCTAACGCTTGAAAATGAAAAAAGATGGTGTAACACACTTGTTACTAGAATACAATCAACCCCAGGATATTCAGATGAATACGATATATATATTTATGGCGAAAAAATAGGTCCAAATATTATTAAACATGATAATCATTATGTTGATAATAGGAGATTCTTTAAGTCGATTTCTCCGTATGACACATCTTCGATAAATCAATATAATTTTGAATCATTTTTAGAGTATTATTCTGGATTTAAAGCATGGACATTTCATATAAATGATAAATCATTTAATACCGATATTGTCATAGATATGCCTTGCTATCCTAATGATGGTAGTATTAGAGTTATTGATAAAAGAATTATTGTTAAGTTTTCAAATTTGAATATTAAAACTTAATATTGCTAATAATGCTAAAGTGTTTGAAACTAAAGGAGACATGAATGGATAATAAAAAATTATTTTATATATCTTTTATTAAACTTATAGCGTCTTTTTCAGTATTAATTCTTCATGCTAATGGAATGTTCTGGAATTTTAGTTCTACTGAGTTTTATTGGAAGGCTGCGAATGTAATAGAAAGTGTATTTTATTTTGCGGTGCCTATGTTTTTTATGATAATAGGTGTTACTCTATTTGATTTTTATGATAGATATACGTTAAAGGAATACTTTTATAAAAGATTTACAAAAGTTTTTATCCCGTTCATAGCGTGGAGTATTATATCTTTGGTCGCAAGTATATATACGAAAAAAGTGTCGATAAGTGAAATTTCACTATCGTATATTTATAAAGCAATTTTTGAATATAAAACTGTTGGAATTTATTGGTTTTTTGCATCTCTGTTTTGTATTTACTTGTCAGTGCCACTTTTTGCTGCGGTTAATAAAAATAGAAGAAAAGAAGTATTTTGTTATTGTGTAATTGCAGGTTTTGTTTTTAATATATTATTCCCATTTATTAAATCTTTATTAAAACTTGAAATAGGGTTACCTTATAGCATAATTGTGAGCTCGAGAGAACTCATTTTCCCGTTACTTGGTTGGATTATACATAATTGTAGTTTTAAAAAGAGTGAGAAGATAGTTATATATATTTTTGGATTAGTGGGTCTATTGGTTCATCTTATTGGAACCTATGTTTTATCAATGGAAGCATGTCACATTGTTACGCTTTTTAAAGGTTACACTAATCCTCCATGTATTTTATATTCAATAGCAGTATTTGTATTTTTAAAAAATATTGGGGAAACATTATCTTTAACACGAATTTCTAAAACTATTGAATACTTAAGTACATATTCTTTTGAAGTTTATCTGATGCAGCCATATTTCCTTTACATTACCTCGCGAAACCCATTTATAAGTACACATACTGTAATATATTCATTGTGCGCCCCTATAGTAATATTTGCTTTAACTGTTTTGACTGTGTATATTATTAGGAAAATACCAGTTCTTAAATATATAGTTCCTTAATATAAACTTAAAAGTATTTTATGAATAAAAAATTATTGACAATTTCAATAGCAGCATATAATGTTGAGAAGTATATAGAGAATACTTTAAATTCAGTTGCCTGCGAAGATATTCTCAATGATTTAGAAGTAATTGTTGTAGATGATGGTAGTACAGATAGAACTTATAGTATTGCTAAAAAATATGAAGACTTATATCCTAATACATTTAAAGTAATACATAAAGACAATGGCGGCTATGGTAGTACTGTAAACTATAGTATAAAGAATACTTCGGGGAAGTATTTTAAACTTCTTGATGGCGATGACTGGTATAATACTGATGGTTTGAAAAGATTGATCAATGAACTTGAAATGACAGATGCAGATATTGTTTTTAATGCTTTTAATAAAGTCATTAATGGAAAAACTATTGATGGTATAAAATTTCAAGAAAAATACTTTGAACGTGAATTCGGAGTTGAAGAATTAGATATTAATGAAGGCATTCCAATGCACTGCGTTACCTATAAAACCTCGGTTTTAAAAGAGTCTGGAGTTTTTCTTAAAGAAAATAGATTATATACTGATAATTATTATGTTTCTATTCCTTTAACTAAAGTTAAAACTGTGAAATTCTTAAATTTCCCTGTTTATGATTATCGTTTAGGTTTGGAAGGTCAGACGATGAATAGAAATGTGAATATTAAACATATAGATGATTTAAAAGAGATATCTTTAGACCTTGCACGTTTTTTTAAAACAGTAGATAAAAATTGTGAATGCTATAATTATTTATGTACTAGAATTGCTGCCACTTGTGTTGACTATTTTGCAGCATTGCTCACATTGCCAATTAACAAAGAAATACATGAAAGTATAAAAAGTTTTGATAATTTTGTAAAAAATGAATCTCAAATGCTATATAAACGTATGGCTGATTTGGATAGAAAAGCTTCAAAATCCTTAAATTTGATAAGACAATCAAATTATGTTTTATATTGGATTTTTGCATTGATTAGAAGGATAATTTAAAAATTATATTCTAATGAAAAGTATCAAAAAAAACTATATATTTAATTTATTATATCAAGTATTACTTGTGATTATTCCGCTTATTACTATTCCATATCTATCTAGAATGCTAGGACCTAGCGGAATAGGAACTGTTAGTTTTGCGGAATCAATAGTATCTTATTTTGTTCTTTTTGCAAATCTTGGTATTAATATCTATGGACAAAGAGAAATCTCATATGCACAAGACGATAAAAGCAGAAGAAGTATAGTATTTTATAATGTATTTATCACTAAACTAATAATGTCGTTAGTTGTTTTTGTTATATATTCTATAAGTTATTTTACTGTTTTGCACAGTATAATTTATTTAATCTTGTCTATACAAATCATTTCTGTGATTTTTGACATAACTTGGTTTTTCCAAGGCATTGAAGAATTTGATAAAATTGTTATAAGAAACACGATTATTAAACTTCTCAACATTATATTCATTTATACATTTGTAAAAGGTAAAGATTCAGTAATAATTTATTGTATAAGCGTTGCGCTTTTTCCACTGTTAGGATTTTTATCGTTATGGCCAAATCTATCTACTTATTTAGAAAAAATAGATTTAAGCAAAATTAATATTTCTAATGTATTGAAAGTATCTCTAACCTTATTTTTACCCACTATTGCAATACAGGTTTATACTGTGCTTGATAAAACCATGATAGGAATTATCACAAAAGATGCACTTGAAAATGGGTATTATGAGCAGTCTATTAAAATATCAAGAAGTTTACTTATGCTCATAACGGCACTTTCTACTGTCGTCATACCTAGAGTTGGTTATTATTACGATAAAAATGACCATGATATGGTAAAAGATATCTTATATAGAAGTTATAGATTTGTATTTATGATGTCTATACCTATGTGCTTTGGTCTATACTTTGTATCTTACAATTTTATTCCATGGTTTCTTGGGGCTGGATTTAATAAATCTATAATACTAGTTCAAATTTTTTCATTATTGATTATCTGCATAAGTTTGAGTAATGTAACAGGAATGCAATATTTTGTACCTACTGAGCAACAAACTAAGCTAACTATATCAGTGTGCATAGGTGCTGTAGTTAATTTTATTCTTAATTGTTTATTAATTCCTAATTTTAAGTCAGTGGGAGCTGCTGTGGCATCTGTAATTGCTGAGGCAATTATAACAATTGTTCAGTTTGTATTAGCTAAAGATTATATTTCAATTCCTAAAATATTAAGAAACGTAACTAAATATTTGATATCAGGCATTGTCATGCTGATTATACTTTTCACTTTTGCAAGAAATCGTGAACCTTCAGTTTTTAATTCACTTATTATATCTGCAATTGGGGCAACTAGTTATTTTACAACATTATTAATATTAAAAGATGAATTTTTACTTGATATTTTTATGAATTCTTAATCAAAATTTTGTTTTATAATTGTTCCAAATTTTAGTAATGCATATTGACAATTACTCCAAATTATGCTAATATTTACAAGGTTTTACCGAAGACAGTAGGTGCCCGTGTGGCATAAATCCTACCGAGGCGAAATAAAGTTATTTATAATTTTATTTATATACCTCGTAGGTCTTCTACGAGGTTTTTTAATCTCTTATATTTCGGTAGCTAATAAGAACGAAAGGAGAAAAAGATGGCAAAAGTTGAATTAAAAGCCCCTATAATTGATGAAATCAAAGGTAACTTTGATGGAGCACAAGGCGTAGTGCTTGCAGATTATAGAGGACTTACAGTTGCAGAAGATACTGATTTAAGAAGACAACTTAGAGAAGCTGGAGTCGTATATAAGGTTTATAAAAACACTTATATTAAAATAGCTATAGCAGGCACAACATTTGAAGGCCTAGCATCAAGTCTTGAAGGACCAACTGCAGTAGCTATTAGCAAGACAGATGCTACAGCACCAGCAAGAATTATTTCTAAGTTTGCTAAAACTGCACCTAAGATTGAAATTAAGTGCGGCATCGTAGAGGGAACACTCTATGATCAAAATTCAATCAAGGCAATCGCAGATATACCATCAAGAGATGAGTTATTATCAAGATTACTTGGTTCTATGAAGAGCCCAATTACAAATATGGCTCGTGTATTGAAACAAATCGCTGACAAAAAAGAAGCGTAATGGGCTAGTAAAACTCGCCCATACAATCTAAAAAAATAGTAAGCGCGAATTATATGAGCGCTTTGAAAAGGAGAAAATAATTATGGCAATGAGCAAAGATGAATTTATTGCAGCATTAAAAGAAATGTCTGTTATAGAATTAAATGAATTAGTAAAAGCATGTGAAGAGGAGTTCGGAGTATCAGCAGCAGCTGGCGTAGTTGTAGCAGCAGCAGGTGGAGCAGCAGGAGGAGCAGCTGAAGAGAAGACTGACTTTGATGTAGAGTTAACTGATGCAGGTGCAGAGAAGATCAAGGTTATAAAAGTTGTTCGTGATGCTACAGGTCTTGGACTTAAAGAGGCTAAGGAATTAGTTGAAGGAGCTCCAAAGGTAGTTAAAGAGGCTTGCCCTAAGGCAGAGGCTGAAGAACTCAAGAAGAAATTCGAAGAAGTTGGAGCAAAAGTTACTCTTAAGTAATTATGAATTATTTGTGATAAGCAAGCCTCCGGGCTTGCTTTTTATTGCAAAAATTGGCATTTTTCGGTATAATATAAGAAATAGAAATGGGGGGACTATTTCTTATTTTTTGTGTGGAAAAGTAATATTTATATAAAATGAAGAATCAACATAGTAAAATCATAATAATTATAGTTGTATTATTGTCTATAGCATCAATAACATTTAGCCATTATGTGCCGGGTGTTACGCTTGGCGTTAGAAATGCATTTTCTAGTGTTATTGTGCCCATACAAAAAGGTATAAACAATGTCGGAATGATATTTGTAAGGCGAGCAATGAATACAACTGACTTGAAGGAAGCGAACGAGAAGATAAAAATATTAGAAGCACAAGTAGCATCACTTTCTGAGAGTAATAATTTACTTAAAGCAAAATCATATGAGGCTGATAGATTAAGGGCGCTTTATGATCTTGGAAATGAATATGACATCTACCCTAAGACTGCCGCAAGAGTAATATCAAAAGATACTGATGAATGGTTTCAAGTTTTTAAAATTGATAAAGGGTCAAAAGATGGTATCAAGGTTGATATGAATGTTTTATCAAGCAAAGGTCTGTGTGGCATAGTGTCATCTGTAGGATATAACTATGCGACGGTGAGGTCCATAATCGACGACGAGTCGAGAGTTTCATCTATGACTCAGCACTCATTTGAATCGTGTATGGTTGAAGGAGATATAACTTTATATAAAAATAACCGTCTGAGACTTACAGGAATTGACATGAGTACTGCAGTGGTTGATGGAGATAAAATAGTTACTTCAAATATTTCTTCAAAGTTTTTGCCGAATATTTTGATAGGATATGCGACAGATATATATGTAAATGATAACCAACTTTCAAAGAGTGGATATTTGATACCGGTGACAGATTTTAGAAATTTGACAGAAGTACTCGTTATTACTAGGCTCAAGTCTGAAAGTATAAAAGACTAGGGATCATAATGGTTAAGATAAGATTTGGAAAATTTAGTAAGATATTAATTCATGTGCTGATAATTTTTCTTGCATTTTTTATTCAGACTTCAATATTTCCGCTCATACCATTTTTTGCTGCGTCACCAAACTTTTTACTCATAATCACATTTTCATATGGGCTGCTTTATGGTGAAGACATAGGAATTATAACTGGAATATTTTGCGGATTTTTGTGCGACATGTATTTCAATGGCGATTTTGGATTTTATATACTTATTTATTCGGTTATTGGATTTGCGAATGGCGTGCTAAATGAATCGTTTTTTGATAATTCAATAACGCTGCCTATGATACTTAGTCTAGTAAATGGATTTGCTTACAATGCTTATATATATGTGACTCACTTTTTGGTTAGGAGAAAGTTTGATATACCGTATTACGTTTTAAATATTATTTTACCGAGTGTGCTGTTTACACTCATTGCGACAGTGCTCATATACAAGTTGTTATATAAATTAAATTTGATTCATAGGAAATAAATGCAAATCATTTTATATATAATTAAAGAGATTTTTAGAGGAGAAAATAATAGGAATAATATTATTGGATTTATTTTCTCTGTTTTGTTTTTGGCAATTATTGTTAGTCTTTTTAATTTGCAAATTATAAATGGCGATTACTATGAGCAAAACTATGTTCAGAAATCTGTAAAGACAGTAACTATACCAGCTGCAAGAGGAAATATATATGATGCAGATGGTAACATACTAGCATACAATGAACTAGTAAAGAATATAACTATCGCCGACGTAGATGCATACAAACAAAATAATAGAGACATCAATAGAAGAAATAGAATGCTTCTATCACTTGCTAAAATTCTTGAAAAGTATAATTGTAATATTGCATCAAGATATTTTGTTGAGATAGATGATAAGGGAAACTTTGAATTTACGACTACATCAGAGAAGCAGCATAGAACTTTTATAGCAAATGTTTACGGAAGGAGAGTAGAAGACTTAGATGAGGGAAAGAATTTCCAATATAGGTCTGATATCTCTGCAAGAGAGGCATTTGATTATTCAAAACATAGATATGCGATGGACTATATTACAGATGACAATGGCAATCCAATTATCATCTCTGATAAAACTATGCTTGATATGATAGGTATTCATTACACTATGAGACTTACATCATATCAAAAATATCAACCTACGACTATTTCTGAAAATGTAAGTAGCAGATGTGCATCTGAGATACTTGAGAATCTTGGCTCGCTTCAAGGTGTAAATGTAGAAGAGACAAGTGCAAGAAGATATAACTATGCAATTTATTTCGCTCATATAGTTGGCTATGTAGGACAGACTAGCGAGGCACATATTGAGAGACTTAAAGAAACTAATGAGCAATACGATTTAAATGATAAGGTTGGACTTCTTGGCTTAGAAAAATCTATGGAGAAGTATCTTTGTGGTGTCAAAGGTTATAAGAAGATAGTTGTTGACTCGAGTGGAAAGATACTTGAGACACTTGAAGAAAAAGAATCAAAAGCCGGATCGGATGTGTATATCACTATAAAAGTTAATGACCAAATAGCAAATTACAATTTGCTTGAACAAAGACTTGCAGGTATCCTTGGTTCGAAGATAGTTAATAGAGATGTGTCTAATGTAAGACTATCTTCTTCAAAAATGGAAATTTCTGCTCATGATGCATATTACCACTTGATTGATAATCATGTTCTTGACAAGGACCATTTTGCTGCTGATGATGCAAAATATGCTGAGAAAGAAATATTTAGATTGTTCCTTGAAGCAAAAGAGAGAGCAAAACAAATTATATATACAAATCTTATGGACCCAAATGCTGATATACAGATGAACTTAAGTAATACTGCTCAGAACTTTACAGCCTATGTATACACTTATCTCCACACTCATAACAACATTCTTATGTCTGATGCCATAGATAGAGATGTTGAAGAGTATATAAGATGGAAAGAAGATACTATATCTTTGAGAAACTTTTTATTTAAAGCAATTGAAGAGACATGGATTGATACAACTAAGATTTATGCAAGCGAAAGATATGGAGATAGAGATACTATATATAATAGCCTTGTATCATACATCATGAGCATACTTGATAACAATGAAGAGTTTGACAAATTGGTTTACAAATTTGCAATCAAAGAAAAATATATTACAAATAGATTATTGATTATGGCACTTTTTGAACAAGGTTTTTTGCCATGGAATGATGTAGAGTATGAGAAAATTTCCAAGGCTACTGATGAGTATATGTATACTTATTTTATAAGACTAGTTCGTGATATAGTTCTAAAGCCATCAGATCTTGCACTTGACCCTTATGCAGGTTCTATAGTCGTTACTGATGTACAAACAGGTAAATTAAAAACACTTGTGACATATCCATCATATGACAATAATTTAGTTTACAATAGAAAATATATGGAGTCACTTAATAATAATAAATCATATCCTCTTGTATGTTGTTCTACTCAAACTCAATTGGCACCCGGTTCTTCATTTAAACCAATTACTGCACTTGCAGCACTTGAAGAGAGAACCATAACTCCTACTACACTTATTACCTGTGATGGTATATTTAATGAAATAGATCCGCCTATAAAATGTTGGGCTTATCCATATGATCATGGCGAACTTGATGTTGTTGATGCTATAAGTAATTCTTGCAACGTAGTATTTTCTATCTATGGTCATAGAATGTCTTATGACCAAACTGGAAACTATAGTACGGACAAT
>JAFXWR010000303.1 GCA_017542725.1 Lachnospiraceae bacterium
ATAAAAACAAAACTGATTAGTATAATCTACAACAATATGTGTAATATCAGTAGGTTTAATTGTCACATTATAACTATACTCGCTATAGCCACTATACCCATCTTTTCTAATACACTTTATATCTAAAGGTAAATGAATATCACCTATCCATGCACTTTTTGTATTTACAGTTTCATAAAATACACCTTTTTCCCACTTAGATGTCTTATTTTTAGACATTTTAGCTTTATTGTCTACATGACCCATGACTTGTTTATATCGTTCTGTATTTTTACTTAACAAAGTCAAGCCTTGTTCATGCCTAGCAAAAACAAGTTTTTCCGTACACTTACCTTTGAGAAAATCTGTTTCTCTCATTAACATACATAATAAATCTGAATTTAAACCTACCTGATAGTTTATATTCTCGCTATCCTTTGTTATTTTGCACATCCAAAAAGATAATTTACTTCCTCTACTACTACTTGGAGCTGCATTTAATAACTCTACTTCAAAACCATCATTTTCTGTAGTAACCTCAGTATATCCTTCACCAGCCCATTTTCTTGCTGCTGTTAAGCTACTCTTTTTATTATCAAAAACAATATAAGCTGTAGCGTATTCCTCTCTACAATCTTTAGGTCTTACTACAAAAGTTACTTTCTTAGCTACATTCCATGCAATATATTCCATTTATGTACTCCTATTTATTACGTAAATCAATAATTCTGTGTAATTAGCAAATTAGGTTTCTGTTTGCCATCTCTGTCTTGTTATTTAGTATTGCTTTCTTTATCCTACTTACTGTATGCATATCTGTATAATAAGTTATACCGCCTTTAAGCGTCACAGTTTGAAGGATTCTACGTTTCGTTGTATCAAAACCCGGTACTTCTATATGATTTACGTGGTCTATATCATCTAAACCTACATAAAATATATTAGCCTTATGTGTGCTTGCGCTTTGATATGCTTTTATTTTTATCTGTTGTTCCATTTATATTACTCGCTTTCTTTTATTGACTCTAACATCTCTCCTATTGTTAGGAGGAAACCTCGAAATCCCAAGCGAAGTCCGTGTATTAAACCTCGTATTAAACACTCTATTAATACTAGAGGACAAAACAAAAGCCATATTATTACATCTATCTTCATCTGTTACTCCTTATAAGCTGCATTCCACAAATCAGAATCGAAATTCATTTGATATTCTGCTCGTAACCAATCATCCTCTGTCATATATACGTGTACTGTATATTCGTTTTCACATACCTTATAAGGCTTATAAAGAGCAATTATAAAATCTCCATTCTTGGGATTCTCTGGTAACTGTATACCCTCTTTAAAACTCTCTATTACATTCTGCTGTAATTGTCTATCTTCTTTACCACCTAGAAGGAAACGTATTCTGTTAATTGCGTCATAACATTTTTTATCAATATCAATTATTAGTTTCATAGTTACCCTTTTCTATCTTCTCTTCAACTCCAAGAAAACTATAGCCATTTGTTATTGAATTTAATATTGTTCTAGCCTCTTCGCTTTTTATTTCTTTCAGCATAATCAATCGCTTCTAAACATAAATGTGTAAATGTATCAAAAGTCATAGGATTCTCAAATCCATCAACTGAAGGTTCTGCATAAACCAAGCCATCATTACAAGTAAATCTATACTTAGAAACCCTTGCTACCCCTTTATTTCTAAGTCTATCTTCTATTTTTAATCTTTCAACTATATCCATATTGAATTCCTCCGCTAAATCTATATTTATATCTTTTATTATAATAGCTTATTTTATAAGGTTTTGCAAGAATAAATATAAAAAATTTTAATAATAAATAGTAAAAAAGTCTATACTCTTTAAGATTATAGACTCTCTTTTATCTATCATTTATTCTGGAAATATTGTCTTAGAAGTAGCCCAATCATTATTCTTTACTACTAAATCAGCTACCTTGCCTAATAACCACCACTCTATTCTTATAACTATATAGCTACATACAACATATAACACAGTAAAAAATGCAAAATTTATAATATGTTGTGTATCAACTATCATAATTGATGCAAAAAACGGTGATATGTTAGGTAATTGATAAAATAACTTCAAAAG
>JAFXWR010000304.1 GCA_017542725.1 Lachnospiraceae bacterium
CATGCAGCATTAGCGTGTAAAAATTGCCATGCTAGAGGCCCACGTATTCTCTTCAATGCTACTATTGAGGAAAGACGCAATCCTGCTTATATGAAAAATATAGAGAGACAGGCAGTTGCAGCTTGGAATATACGCCTTTAACTCTTGTTAGTATTGAGTTTGTAGTATATGATTATTAAAAATAGCCCTATGTTTTTACATAGGGTCAATTCATGTAAAAGAGGAAAAGAGATGGATAATGTAAAGTTTAATCTTGTAGATATGGATAAGATGCCTTTAAACCCTCCGTTAAAATTGAGTGTATCAGCTAATGGAGAGTTTCAAGGGTATATAAAGAGTGTAAGTAAGAAACAGATTATAACAGATAAGGATAAAGATAAGGCAAAACAGTATACAACACAGAGGGCGATAAAGAGGGATATAGAACTAATTCATACAGTAACAAATGGTGCTTTGTATTGTACTATTGTAAAAAGATGAGGCTAATTTGTTATGAGTATGAAAGCGCATAATTACGAGAGTTATAAAGTACGTGCCAAATGGTTAGGGTATACAGTAATAGAGCAAGATGGTAAAATCATAGCCCAACATAAATTAAATACCCTTACCAAAACTTTCAAGAATAAACGAGAGTTTATAAGATGGGTAATTATACAAGAACGATATTTTTAAACAATATTTAAGAAAAATAAGAAAGGAATATTATGTCAAATTGGAAATCTATATTAAAGAATAGGAATGAGTACAAGAATTATACATATCTTGAAACCCCGGAAACATTTAGTGAGTTATTTAAAAATAAAACAATACCTTATGTACAATTAAGAAAACTATCATGTATAAATAATACTGATGATTTAGATTATGTTACTTTTGGTGGAACATTTGAATGGAGAAATGGTATAATTACACCTATTGATACAGATGATTATGCTACGGATATGTTAGTATATGGGTATTGTTGGTTTGACAGAGATGATAATACTAAAGGACTCTATATTATTGTAAAGGAATAAAGGACAACAGAAATGTATAATAGAAAAGAATTTGTATGTTATGTCAATGGTATATCTGAACCAATATTTGTACATGGTAATTTAACTTTTGGACAAGCTGCTAAGAACGCTATGGATATTGCATTGAGTAGGGAGAATGAAGATATACTTTGTGTTAAGAGCGCACGAGAAGTCAAACAAAATGAGGCTTATAATACGATTGTTATGTGTGAAAATAAAACAAAACGATTTATTGTTACAGTAAGACCTAATGAACTTGCCTTAGAAGGAAGGGTAAATAAATGGAACTATAAAACTCAACCTACACAAGGTATTTAACAATGGACTATATGAGGAGGATATATGCAATATTTAGTAAAAGGTATCTTTAGTAAGCATCATGAGTTCACAGTAGATGCCGAAACTCCTATAAAAGCTATTCAACAAGTGTTAGAGCAGAATAATCTAAAGGGTAAAATAGAGCGAACTACAGATATAGGAAATTGTGTTGTAACAAGTTTAGGTAAGCGAAAAGTACAGACGAATTTTAAAGTCTCTGAATGTGTAAGTACCCTAGAGGATAAAAATATTTGGTGTTATATAGCATGGCATAATTATGATGGAAGTGAACCTTATTGAAAGCATTTTTTGTATAAAGGTAGTGTACAGAAGTTCATTTCAGAAGTCATAGCATTAGGTTATTTTGCTAAAGCGGAGAAAGATACTTATTGGGGTAAAGATTGCATAGTAGTAAAAGTAAGAGAGGTTCATGGTTGTACACTTACCTTC
>JAFXWR010000305.1 GCA_017542725.1 Lachnospiraceae bacterium
ATATTATATTGTGTTTGATAACATTAATTCTTGTATCTTGTAAAGGTATAGAGTTTGAAAATCAGAAAATAGCGAAAGCTGAAGAATTTACAAAAGCTCAGTCAATGATTTTTGTTGCTGAAGAGAAAAATAGATACGAAAACAAATTTGGGCCTGCGCTTTGGAATCTAAAAAGTGGTGACGGAAATCTTTATTTTAAAGATTATATGGTGTATATAACAAAGAGTTTTGTGGAAAAAATAATGGTGTTAAAACTTACTGCTACTGATTTAAATATTATAATTAGCAGTGCTGACAATGAAAAACTCAAAAGCGCAAGTGAAGAGTATTATAATCTTTTGTCATTTGACGATAAAGACTATATAGGGTGTAATGAAGAAGATGTGTTAAAAGTATTTACAGATTATCATACAGCGAGACTTGTTGTTGACAATTTATCAAAGAAAGCGAGTACAGAGCTTAGTATATCTGAGGCTAAGGTAATTAAAGTTCAGTACATTGTCTTTGATGATGAAGAAATTGCAAAAAAGACAGCAGAAGATGTCCTAAAAAAAGGTGCTAACTTTGCCTATTTTGCAAAAACTCGTAGTAAAGAAACTGAGATAGAGATGATTATTAAAAGAGGCGATGAGATATCGGTTCGTTTCCCAGAACTATTTTATTTAAGTGATGGTCAGATAAGCAATGTGATTCAATTTAAGAATCAATATTACTTATTTAAATGTATAGAGGACTATTTGGTTGATGAGACAGAAGAAAGAAGACTTGAAGTTTTGAAGTCTATGAAAAATACTGAGTTCAATGAAAATTTCGCAAAATATGCCGAAGAATATAAGATAAGATCAAATTCAACTTACTGGAAAGAGATAGATCTACAAAAGGGTGACAAGTGTACCATAGATAAGTTTGATGCGATTTATTATAAATATTTTCCTAAGAACATAAAATGAGAAGTGATAATTTAAAATTCAATGATATATTTTGGAATACATTGGGCATGCTGACTTATGCGGCAGTATCGCTTTTGATATCAGTTGTAATTATAAATATATCTGGAAGTATAGAGGGAGGGATATTTAGTTTTGGATTTTCAACACTAGGGAGACTTGTATATATAGTATCATATTTTGGCATGCGACCGATGCATATTGTAGACATAAAGTATAGACATTCATTTTACGATTATATTTCGTTTGGACTAAAATCTGCAACTTTGGCTTTAGTGGCGGGACTTTTATTTATACTTATAAGATATATGACAGGAAATTATACCATAGCAAAGTCAACTCTTCTAATCGTGCTAGTACTTCATGCAGTGATTGATGGATTTTCAGATTATTATGAGTGTGAGTATCAAAGAGTTAATAAGCTTTCTTTGTGCGGGCAAAGTGTTTTTTTCAGAATTACGACCTTTTCTTTGACACTTATAATAGTTGTGTATGTTACAAAAAATTTGCTTCTGGCTGAGATTGCTGCAATTGTGGTTGAGATTGTAGCATTTTATATACTAAACGTTAAAAGAAGTAAAGGAGTTTTTAAAAGTGCGAAATTAAACGAAACGAGTAATAAAAGCTTATTCATTGAAGCACTGCCTTTATTTTTAGTAACTTTTTTAGATATGTATATTTTTTCGGCAGCAAAATTTGCTATTGATTTAAATTTAGGAGATGTGTATAGCGGTTTTTTCAATTTGGTTTTTATGCCAACTAATGTGATATATTTAGTTATGACATTGTTTATGAAACCACTGCTTACGCCATTGTCAAATGCCTACCATAATGATAGGGTAGAATATAATAAGATACTGCTAAACACATTTTTATTATCACTTGGATTATCACTTGCATTTATAGCGGGCACATTGTTGCTTGGAAATGTATATTTGAGTATTGTAAAGGGGATTACGGCGGGAGTATACAATAATGTTGGAAAGGAAATAATATTTTATAATTTTACGTTAGAATTTGCGGTGTTATTTATAGCCATCTTAGGTGGATGCTTTTACACCATATGTACCCCAATGTATTTTGCAGTTATTATAGAGGACAAGCAAAGATATTTACTGATATCATATGGTATCAATGCTATAGTTTCATTTTTTATATCAAGATGGTTTGTGTCAATTGCGGGTATAATTGGAGCCGTTATATCATTTTTAATTAGTATGTTTTTATTATTTGTTGGAGTTCTAATTGTGAAAGGTGTGACAGCATGAGTATGACGGGAAAAAATTATGATGTTGTTATACTGACACATGCTCCTAAAGATGATGTTATATTATCTATAGAGAAATTGTTAATTCAAAGTATCAAGCCAAGCAAAATAGTGATATACAATACTTGTGAGAGTATATTCTATAGCAAGATTTGTAATGTTGGTAGATTCAAGGAACTTACAAACTTAAACAATGTTAGAGTCGTGCATATTAGCGAAGATGAATTCGACCATGGAAGGACAAGAAATGATGCTTCAAAATTATGCGAATCTAATTACATACTTTTTTTGACTGATGATGCGATACCTTATGATGAGCATATGTGTGAAGAAATGCTCAATTTATTTGACAAGTATAGTACAGTAAACTCTAAAGTAGCAGTTGTTTATGCAAGGCAGCTTGCTAAAAGTGATGCCAAATTAAAAGAAAGATATGTGAGAGAGTTCAATTATCCTGATTATGATATCATAAAAGAAAAGTCAAAAGAAGAAGAACTTGGAATTAAGAATTATTATTGCTCAAATGTGTGTGCAATGTATGACAGAGATATTTTTAATAGTTTAGGATGTTTTGAAGAAGATATAATTTTAAATGAAGATACTTTTTATGTATATAATGCAATTAATAAAGGCTATAGAGTGGCATATTCATCTAAAGCTAAAGTTTTACATTCGCACAATCTGAGTTTTAAAGAACAGTTTAGTAGAAATTTTGACATAGGAGTATCACAATATGAGAGAAAAGAAATTTTCTCTAAAATACCTTCAACAAAAGAAGGAAAGAAGATGGTTTTGAATGTATCAAAAAGGTTGCTTGGTGGTTTCCATCTAATTATGTTTATGGATTTTATGATAGAGTGTTTTTATAGATATATGGGATTTAACAAAGGAAAAAGGTTTGAAAGTTTATCTTTAGATGACTGTATAAAATATGCGTCAAATAAGAATTATTTTATAAAAAAGAAAAGGAAATTATGATTTTAGATTTATTAAAAAATTGGAAAATGATACTGAGTTTAGCAAAGTCAGACTTTAAAAAGAGATTTGTAGGGTCCTACTTTGGTATACTTTGGATGTTTATTCAGCCACTTGCAACCATACTTGTATATACTTTGATATTTCAGGTTGGGTTTAAATCAGTTCCTCCAGTTCCGGGTGTTCCATATGTTCTGTGGCTTATACCAGGAATCATACCTTGGTTTTATTTTCAAGATTCAGTACTTCAAGGAACAGGAGTATTATATGAATATAATTTTTTGGTTAAAAAAGTTGTATTCAATGTATCTATGCTTCCAGCAGTAAAATTAGTATCTGTATTTTTGAGCCATGTGTGCTTTGTTATTATCATGTTCATAGTATTTGCAATAGCAAAGGTTCCGCTTAGTTTTAAATGTATAATGATAGCTTATTTTTCTTTTGCACTATCAATTTTCTCTCTGGGTATAATCTATTTTACTAGTGCCATAAATGTTTTTTTTAAGGACATGGGGCAGATTGTAGCTATACTTATGCAATTTGGAATTTGGATGGCTCCAATAATGTATGATGAAAGCCTGTTTGTAAATAGAGCACCAATAGTTTGTAAACTATTAAAACTCAATCCTATATATTATATTGTAAAAGGTTATAGATTTGCAATGATAAATGATACCTTTACAGACATAAAATTTCTGACTTTGTATTTTTGGTTAGTTACTATTATAGTTTTTGCAATTGGAAGTAAGGTGTTCAATAAATTTAAAACACATTTTTCGGATGTATTATAATAATATGATTAGATTAGTTTTGATATTATTTCTCATACCGTTTGTATTGATATATACTATTTTTGATGCGATTATATATTTTTTTGTATCAAAGGTAGATAAATTTGCGGTGAGAAAACATAACATGAGAGTTGTTCAGACAATTTTCAGAATCATAGTGTTTATAGCTGGGGTGAAAATTAATGTAGCAGGATTAGAAAATGTTAAATTACTAAATGATGAAAAGTCATTTTTTGTCATATCAAATCACAGAGGATTTTTTGATATAATAACAGGATATTTATTATTTGATAAAGACACAGCTATAGTAGCAAAAAACAATTTTGAAAAAATACCGCTTTTACATTATTGGATGAAAAAGATTAATTGTATTTTTTTGGATAGGTCCAATATACGTGATGGTATGCGCATGGTATTAACAGCAATAAGTTATATAAATGATGGAATCTCTGTGTGGGTTTTTCCGGAAGGAACAAGGTGTAAAAATGAAAATCCTTTAGAGTTATTAGAATTTAAACAGGGGGCTTTTAAGATAGCAGAGAAAACAAATTGTTATATATTGCCAATTTCATTTAGGAATACTGAGAGCGCTTTTGAAAAACATATTCCTTGGGTGAAATCGGCTCAAGTATATATAAATATTGGAGTTCCTTATAAAATGAGTGAACTCTCGGAAGATAGTCGCAATAATATAGCTAAATATAGCCAAGAAGTAATTAGAAACTTGTTGGCGGAGGAGAAAAAATGGCAGACGCTGTAGAAAAAAAGAATATTCTCGTAGTTGATGATGAAAAGGAAATTGCAGAGTTAATTGAGATTCACTTAATGAGTCAGGACTACAATGTTACAAAAGCAAAAAATGGTGTGGAGGCTTTAAAACTTTTAGATGAAAACCATTTTGATCTGGTACTTCTTGATGTGATGATGCCAAAGATGGACGGAAAGGAAACTCTTAAAAGGATAAGAGAAAAGTTTAATATACCTGTAATTATGGTTACAGCAAAAACCAGCGAAAAGGACAAGGTAGAGGGACTGACTCTTGGCGCTGATGACTATGTGACTAAACCTATAAAGCCTCTTGAACTTATAGCAAGGGTTAAGGCTCAACTTAGAAGATTTACAGTTTTGAATCCAAACAAGGTTGAGGTGGAAGAGCCAAATGAAATTTCAATTAGAAATTTGTATGTCAATAAAGTAACTCATGAAGTAAAAGTTGATGATGAGCAGATAAAGCTTACAAAGATTGAATTTGATATATTATATTTACTTGCTAAAAATCCAAACAAGGTATTTTCTACTGAAGAAATATTTGAAAATGTATGGAAAGAGAAAAACTTTGATGCCACCAACAACGTAATGGTTCATATTAGAAGACTTAGAAATAAGCTCAAAGAAGAGACAAGAGAAGAAAAAATTATAACAACTGTATGGGGAGTGGGTTACAAGATTGAGAAATAGACTCTTTAAAAATTATTATAGTAGATTTATCTTAAATGTGGCATTTGCAAGCATTATGTTATTTGCATTTACTTCATTTTTGATTTATAACACAATTATAATTGAAGACAACAAAGAGAATATCAATCTATACTC
>JAFXWR010000306.1 GCA_017542725.1 Lachnospiraceae bacterium
AATTTATCATTTGTTTTATTTTTATTAGTTTTAATGACTGTGGTTTCTTTAATCACAGCACTTGTTATTGAGGTAATCAAAAAGATTGTAAGTGAAGAGTCTATAAAAAAGACATTTAAGTCTTTAGAGATTTTTTCACTTATTTTCACAATGATTATTGCAACTATTATCTTTTTAATATTCTTATTATTTACAATTAAAGTACCACTTGCGGTACTTGAAATTGTGAAGGTAGTAGTTGCAGGTATTTTATTTATTTTTGCTTGTGGCTGTGGGTCACAAGTTGGGTATGACAAAGTAATCAAAACAATAAAAAATATTATAGCATTGCTTGGTGGCTCAAATGCGATTCAGTAAGAAAGTCCTTATTGGACTAATTATCTTTATACTTTTAATGACTGTGGCGGACACAGTCATTTTTTGTATAAAGGGGTCATATCCAGTAGAGATTTATTTGGCACTCGTTCCTACTTGCATAACGGAACTTGTGATACTTTACAAACTAAAAATGAAGGAGAGTGAAAATGACACGAGTGGAAGAATTGAAGAAGCTGATATCGGAACTTAGAGAGAGTGGTGCAGAGCCTGAAGACATAGCACAAGTAGCTCAAGAGTTAAACATGGAACTTATGAAAGAAAGAGTAAAAGCGCCAGAAGCTGTTAAAGGTGGAGGCAAAGCCGTAAGAAAGAAAAAGGTGGTGCAGAATGATTAAAGAGTTCTCGTTAAAGAAAAGTGGCGATATGAATTTATCAGCAAACTTTAAAGTAAAAGAGTTCGCTTGTCGTGATGGAGCAGATAAAGTTTTAATAGATGTTGATTTGGTAGCAAAGCTTCAAGACTTAAGAACTTATTTGAATAAACCGGTAACCATCACAAGCGGATATAGGACTGATAGTTACAATAAACAATGTGGTGGAGCAGATAATTCATATCACTTAAAAGGGCAAGCAGTCGATATTTATTGCAGTGGTGTTAAACCTATAGTCATTGCTTTGTGGGCAGAGTTTAATGGACTTGGTGGCATAGGAATGTATCTTGATAGAAGTCAGGAGTTTGTCCACATCGATACAAGGCAGAATAAATATCGCTGGGTAAATAGAAATGGTACAAATCAACAAATTAAATCAGTTTTAGACCTCTTGTAAAAGGGGTCTTTTTTTATTGGATTTCATTGTTAGGGGGGGGGTAGGGATTTTTTACAAGTAGTATGGGGAATATTTTTCATAGTAATAGAGGGTAGGGATTTTAGGTAAGTAATAGGAGGATAAAACAAATGAAACATTCAGTAAAAGTATTAGTTGAGACAAAAAATGGTAGAGAGGAGTTACTAAAAAGTCAACATTTAAAAATAAGAGAGAAAATAATGAAGTTTTTATTTGGAGATTTTTGTGAAGTCATAGTTCTTAATCCATCTAAAAAAATAAAGAAGATTCAACTTGAAGAGATAAAGGAGTAGGAATGGGAGATTGTAGCATTGTAAAAGTCAAACCATTTAATCATCAAATTAAAGGAATGGAATTGGCTATAAATAGATTTAATAATTCAACTCTATATAGTAAGGGTTTTGCATTACTGATGGAAATGGGAACGGGCAAAACGTTAACAAGTATATTGATAACTGGAAAACTCTATCAAGAAGATAAAATCAACAAAGTTTTAATTGTAGCACCACTCTCAATTCTTGGTGTATGGGAACAAGAGTTTATAAAGTTTGCGAACTTTGAGTATGATTTAAAAGTTCTAATAGGAACACTTGCAAATAAGAAAAAACAACTCACAACTTTTGCAAGTGATGAAAAATTAAAGGTTGCAGTAGTGAATTATGAGTCGTCTTGGCGGATGAAGGATGAGTTATTGAAGTTTAATGCAGATTTAATCATAGCAGATGAAGGACATAAACTAAAAGACAATAGAAGCTCACAAAGTAAAGGAATGCAGGAACTTGGTGACAAAGCACGATATAAACTTTTACTTACTGGCACAGTTATCACAAATAAAGAAATTGATATTTTTAGTCAGTATCGTTTTCTTGATAAATCGATATTTGGTGACTCATTTTATAAGTGGCGAAACTACTACTTCACAATGGGTGGCTATGGACTACATACACCAATATTTAAAAAAACATTAACTGATGAGTTTCAAAACAAATTTATGAGTATTGCTTACAGGGTAAGAAAGGATGAGTGTCTTGACCTACCACAAATAACAGAAGAAGTAAGAACTCTTGATTTAGAGCCTGAAGCAATGAAAGTTTATAAGCAACTTGAAGATGAGATGTTTGCAAGATTTAAGGATGACAAAGAACTAACGGTCACTAATGTTTTAACTAAAATATTAAGGCTCTCTCAAGTGACAGGTGGATATCTTCCAAATGATAATGACTCACAGTCCATAAATATTAGCACAGTAAAAATGGAAGCACTCATTGACATTATAGATTCAGCAAGGCAGGAAGATAAAAAAGTAGTAGTAATAGCAAGATTTAATGAAGAACTAAATGCTATAGAAAATATGCTTAAACTCAAAAAAATTAATTACTCTGTTGTAAGAGGAAGTATTAAAAATAGAGATGAGCAGATTAGTGAATTTCAAAACAATCCTGAACGTAAAGTGTTTGTCGGACAAATTGCTACTTGTGGGCTTGGCATTACACTAACAGCCTCAAGCATTATGGTTTTCTATTCAATGGACTACTCAATGAGCAATTTTGAGCAATGTAAAGCACGAATTCATAGAGCAGGGCAAAAAGAAAACTGTCACTATATTTATCTTGTTTGTAAGAATACAGTTGATAGGAAAGTTCTACGAGCATTGAGAAATAAAATTGATTTAGCAAAATCGTTAGTTGATGACTTTAAAATAGGCAAAAAGACTAGTGAGGAGTAGTTATGGAAAAAGTAATTGAATTATATAATCAAGGAATAAAGATGTCAGACATTTCGATTGAACTTCAAATTCCATATAACACTGTTAAATCTTCAATAAGAAGATATATACTAAAAAACAAAGAAGTTTCAGAGTCAATAAAACAAGTTGATGATAGTATTAGAAGATGCAAGGTTTGTAATAGTCCGGTTAATGAAACAATAGGTAAAAGAGATAAGTATTTTTGTAGCTCAAGATGTAGGCTTAAATATTGGAGAAAGCACCATGACAAAAAACGAGTTTGATAATGAGTATAATTATCAAGAAATTAAGAGAGTGCTTAAACTAATGCTAAATGAAAAACTAATATCGAAAGATGAGTATAATGAGTTGTATTCATTAGAAAAACAAAAATATAATCCGATATTCGACATAATTACTTGATAAATTGCAAATATTAGAATCTTAAATTACTTGACTTTACACGAGGTTTGAGTGATATATACATACAATGAAAAAGATAAACATAATTGAAAAGAAAAAGAAAATAGTTGAAGGCAAAAAACGAGTAGCAGCATATGCAAGGGTATCAATGAATAGCGATGTGTTGAAAAATTCATTCGCTAATCAAGTAAATTACTATAGTAATTTAATCAAAAACACGCCTAACTTTGAGTATGCTGGAGTATATTCTGATTTTGCTGTATCAGGCACAGGGACAAAGAAGAGAGATGGATTTAAAGAATTAATTAAAGATGCTAAAGATGGGAAAATTGATATTATACTTACTAAGTCAATTAGCCGTTTTGCAAGAAATACTGTTGATTTACTAAATACAGTTAGAGAACTAAAAATGTTAGGCGTTGAAGTTAGATTTGAAAAAGAAAGAATAAATTCTTTGACTTCTGATGGGGAATTAATGATATCACTACTTGCTGCTTTTGCTCAGTCTGAGTCAGAAAATATGTCTACGAATATTAAGTGGGCAAAGAAAAAAAGTATGGAGCAAGGGAAAGATCAATATAGACCAACTTTTGGTTATGATTATAAAGACAATAACTATATAATAAATGTAAAAGAAGCAAAAATAGTTAAGTATATATTTAAAGAATTTATTAATGGTAAAAACTATGCTGATATAGCAAGAGAGTTAGCAAATAAGGGTATTAAAACAAGAAAAAATAATCCATTTAATTATGCTCAGGTAAAATGCATACTTAAAAATGAGAGATATACTGGTACAGTGATAATGCAAAAATGCTATATCAAAAATCCACTGACACATGAAAGAGCAGTTAATAAAGGTGAGAGGCAAAAATATATAGTAAACGATATGTGCCCTACAATAATTAGTAAAGATGAGTATGAAAGAGCACAAATTATAATAAAAAAACTGTCTGATAAATATTATAAAACAAAGGAAAAGAACTATGGAAACAATAAAAAAAGTCAGAACCATACCGGCAAAAACTAAATTTGAGAGTGACATAAAATATCACAATAAAAGAAAAGTATGTGGTTATGCGAGAGTATCAACTGATTTAGATGAGCAAGCTACATCGTATAAAGCACAAGTTGATTATTATACAAGTTATATAAAAAGTAATCCAACTTGGGAGTTTGTGGGGCTTTATAGCGATGAAGGAATATCAGGTACGAATACCAAAAAAAGAGATGGATTTAACAGAATGATTAAAGATGCACTTGATGGGAAAATAGATTTAATAATTACCAAATCAATTAGTAGATTTGCAAGAAATACAGTAGATGCTTTAGTAAATATAAGAAAATTAAAAGAATCAAATGTTGAAGTTTATTTTGAAAAAGAGAATATATATTCACTTGATAGTAAAGGAGAGCTGATGCTCTCACTTTTAAGTTCACTGGCACAAGAAGAAAGTAGGTCTATATCACTGAATACAACATGGGGCAAAAGGAAGAGTTTTGCAGATGGGAAAGTATCAATAGCATTTTCTAATTTTCTTGGATATGATAGGGGAGAGGATGGAAAACTGGTAGTGAATAAAGAACAGGCAGAAGTTGTAAGACTCATATATAAGTTGTTTATTAAAGGTTTATCCAGTTTTCAAATAAAAAAAGAATTAGAACAATTAAAAATAAAAACACCTATGGGAAAGACAAATTGGAGGACATCAACCATACTTTCATTGCTTAGAAACGAGAAGTATAAGGGAGATGCTTTATTACAAAAAAGATATACGGTCGATTTTTTAACTAAAAAGCAGAAAATAAACGATGGAGAGATACCACAGTATTATGTTGAAGATAATCACGAGGCAATTATTGATAAAAGATTGTTTGACTATGTACAAGTAGAATTAAAGAAAAGAGGAGATGCAGTTCGCAAAGGTCATAAAATCACAGGTAAAAATATATTTTCGGGTAAAATCTTTTGTGCAGAATGTGGTGCAAATTATGGTAGGAAAATCATACATTCAAATGATAAATATAGACAAGCAATATATAGATGTAATGAAAAATATGATGGTAAAAAGTGTAGCACAATGACAATAAATGAAAAAATGGTTGAAGAGGCATTTGTAACGGCATACAATAATCTTGATAAAAAAGAGATAAGAGAAAACTATAATATGATAATTGAAAAACTAACAAATATAGTAGAACAAGAAGAAAAACTCAAGAAGTTAAAAAAACAGTTAGAGGAAGTAATAAAGGAAAATGATAAATTGATACTTAAAAATACAAGAGAAGTGATAAGTGAGAACACATTTAATAAAAAGAGATTAGAAATTAGTAATACATATTATAAAATTGAAGATAAAATTAAATCATTAAATAAAGAAATAGAAGATAGAAAAAATAGAGCTACAACACTAAAAGTTTTTTTAAGCAATATTAAAATTAAAAATCTACAAGAATTTGATTCAGATCTATTCGCTATTTTAGTTGATAGGGTAGAAGTTAGTAAAGATAAAATCATCATCATTTGGAAGGGAGAGAATTAAAGGTGCAGTTCGGTGCAGGTCGGTGCAAAATAGGTGCAGTTATCCTTGTATCAATTATGTCGTTGTGATGAAAGCTGAGTTTGATTCACTTAAAAATAATTTTCAGAGTCAGATTGATCAGTACAATACTTCTATAGATGCGAAGATTGACAGTGCCATAGCTGCATATCTTGCTGGTATAAGTATGACAACAAAAGAGGATATAAAGACTTATGTGGAAAATTACAAAGAGTTGTATTGGTGTCATGACTTTTCTATAGAAGCAAAAGAAAAAAAGTGGACTAGTAGGACGGCATCGACTGTGGCAGATGAAAAAACATTACAACCAAATTATGAAAGACAAAATGGTTGGGCATATTGGCCTAAGGATCGTGGCATTCGTTTTCACGTGATTCTGCCAAATAACTTTGGTTTGGTTGGCTTTGCATGCCGTGGAGCTTTTTTATCTGATAGCGCATATACTAAAACATCTTCGAATAGTCCGAATTATAGCGTGAGAAATGTTGCGTCAATTTTGATGATGAAGGTTACTGGTGATAGTGTTATTGATACTAATCCACTTATGCAATATTATGGCACAAATTATAATATGATAAGATGGGGACTTGATTGGCAAACTAATTTGAGCATGTATACTACAAGTGGATACTTTAATGGAAGAGAAATAACAATTGAAGGCATACCCGCTTCGACAGATGATGAATACTTTACTATGAAGATGACTGGCGTAAGACGTGATACAACACATGAGCATAAACAAGTATGGAATACTAATAATACATATGCGTTTAGACCACTGTGCAGTGATTTTGGAACCACAGAGCCTGGTAGTGCTAGTTCAGAACTTGAAGCAGAAAATTTAAGCTTCCCAGTATATTCATATTTTTGTTCCTCATCTGAAAGAGCAGAAGAAAATAATAATCGTCTATACAATATGATGATTGGAACTACATCAAGTTATAGATTACCATATTTATATGATTATAAAGAGGGGGGGCCTAATGGTCAAGTAACTACTGGGTATGAAGCCGATGGAGCAAGTGTGTACTCATTTGTTGATTATAGTAAATGGGCAAAAAGACCTATTACAACTACTCTTACTCTAAGCCCAATATTTGGTGTTACTCAAGATAGTGGAGGACAGAATTATGCACCGACACCTGTATTGAGTTCTGATCAATTTGTTGTAAATATACCTGTAGTAACACGTGGATATGTAAGAGATTTAAGATCGCCAGTTGCAACATATGGCGGTGAAAATTTAAAAATTTGTGGTGGAATTCCAGTACTTATAGAAGCAGTTAAAAATGGAAAATTGACTGTGAAAATAAAATGTGATAAGAAATATGATAATGCCACAAAAGGTGCAGTTGGAAATACAAATGCTCATATCAAATTTAAAAAGACAGACTGCACAGATACTTTAACTAATTATCTTTCAGGAACTTATGGCGATGATGTAAAAGCTAAGTTTGATGGTTCGCAAACTATTGATATGTCAAATCAGACATTTAAATTGGATGTACTAAAAGGTGAAAATGTGTGGATGAATATAGATCCTATTACACTTGGGCAGCATATAAGGATTACTGATTTGCAGTGTACTTTGGAATATGAATAAGATGGAGAAAGGAGCTAAAATGAAACGTTTAATTAAAAAAATAATAGCATTAGCTTTGGTACTTATCTTAAGCATAAAAAGTTTTGCTGCCATTGTAAGTGACAATGATGGTTCTGCATTTGTCACAAAATCCGAGTTTGAAGCAATGAAAAAAGATTTTGCTGAGCAAGTTATAAATTATAATGATAGTATAGATGCTAAGATTGATGGAGCAATAGCCGCATATCTTGCTGGAATACAGCTTTCTACAAAAGAAACTGTAAAAACTTATGTCGAAAATTATAAAGATCTGTACTGGTGCCATGACTTCTCTATAGAAGCTAAAGAAAAAAAGTGGACTAGTCGCACAGCTTCTACCATAGCGGACGAAAGGACTCTACAACCTGATTACACAAATCAAAATGGTTGGGCATATTGGAGAAAAGATCGTGGAGTGCGTTTTCAAGTAATCTATCCATCTAATTTTGGTTTAGGTGGTTTTGGTTGTCGTGCAGCATTTTTATCAGATGGTACTTATACTAAAACTACTATTGAGTCTTCTGAAACTGTGCCAGATAAAACGAGTAACATCCTTATGCTTAAAGTAGTAGGTGACAGCGTTATTGATACCACACCATTAATAAATTATTATGAAACTCAATATAATATGGTAAGATGGGGATTAGATATGCAATCTACTCTTTCTATGTACTTAACTCTTGGATCATATAATGGGCGAAACATAACAATAGAGGGTATAGCTGCTGAATCAGATGATGAATACTTTAGTATAAAGGCAACGGTAACTCACTCGAGTAGCACAACATATTCACATAAACAGAGGTGGACTCTTAATAATACATATGCATTTTCACCACTATGTACATCTTTTGATACACGGGAACCTGGTCGAAATAAATCAGAACTTGAAGCAACTACATTGGCATTTCCGCAATACTCATATTTTTGTTCTTCTAATGATAGGGTCAATGAAAATCAGACCCGTATATATAATATGATGATAGGAACTACATCAAGTTATAGATTACCATATTTATATGATTATAAAGAGGGGGGGCCTAATGGTCAAGTAACTACTGGTTATGAAGGCGATGGATCTAATACTTACAATTTTGCAGATTATAGCAAATGGGCGAAAAGACCTATCTCAACAACTCTTACGCTTAGTCCCATAGGTGCTGTAACACAGGATAGCGGAGGCATAAATTCTACATCGACACCTGTTATGAGTTCTGATTCGCTAACTATAAATATTCCAGTAGTAACAAGAGGCTATGTAAAAGATTTAAGATCCCCTGTAGCCACATATAATGGAGAGAATCTTAAAGTTTGTGGTGGCATACCAGTTCTCATTGAAGCTCAAAAAACAGGAAAGTTAACTGTCAAACTAAAAAGTGAGAAGAAATATGATAATGGATCAAAAGGTGCTGTAGGAAATACAAATGCCCATATCAAGTTTAAAAAGACAGATTGTACTGATACCTTAGATAATTATTTGTCAGGAACTTATGGCACCACGGGAACGCTTGCAAAGTTTGATGGTTCACAGACAATCAATATTTCAAATCAGACATTTGTACTTGATGTGGCAGAGGGTGAAAGTGTATGGATGAATATTGACCCAATCACACTTGGGCAGCATATAAGAATCACAGACTTGCAATGCGCTTATGAATATGAATAAACAATTTATTTAAATTTATAAAAAGAAGTATAGTGAAATAGAACGGCAGGCGTACTGCCGTTTTTTATTTATAATAAATAGAATATGTGATATAATATAAAAAATGGATGATATTAAATATCAAAAATTAGTTAGTCTAGCTGATGAATTAGTCTCACAAGTTCGTGCTGAGGCATTGGTTTCACTTAGATTTTTGGATGTAGCGCTCTATAAGCTTAAGTTTAAGTATGACTTCAATACCACACTTTTCACTGATGGTGAGTTCTTATATATGAATCCATATCACATTTTTGGACTTTATAATGCAGAGTACAATATATTGCTTAGAAATTATCTCCATGTGATACTTCATTGTATATTTTTTCATTTATTTATAGATAAAAATTTGGATGAAGATAGATGGAATCTTGCATGTGACATAGCGGTAGAGAATATAATCAATGAGTTAGATTTACCAACTTTAGTTCCACCTATGCAAAATCCACAGATACCAGAGATTAACTCATTAAAACTTAGAGTTGGCAATATAACTGCAGAGAGATTGTATAAATATTTTATAACTAACGGTATAACTGAAGAGGAGATAGAAAGACTAAGGCCTCTTTTTGAGAGAGACAATCATGCATTTTGGTTTATGTCTACAGGGAATGTAGGAAGTAAAGAAGGTGGAAAGAAAAAAGATAATGAAGATAATTATAAAGAGCAGAAAAAACATGAGAAAAATGATGAAGAAGTAGATAGAGCAGAGCATGATGAAAAGGATGTAGAGAAGGAACAGGAAGCAAATAATGAAGAAGACTATAACAATATATCGCCTGATACTGATGAGATGAAAGAAGATGAAGATAATGGAGATGAGGGTTCGAATCTTGAAGGTGATAAGAACAAAGCTGATACTGGAGAAGATGAAAATCCTAATGCAGATTCTACCAATAAAAGCGATATAAATGAAGATAGTAAAAATGAAGAGACAAGAGTTGGCGGTGAAGAAGTTGATAGACCTGTAGATGCAAAAAATCAAGATAGAAGCCTTGATGAAGAAGAGGCAATCTCCATACAAGAGAAAATTAACGAGAAAATTGGTGATGGAGAGAATGAACGATTTGAAGACAGCACTGATAATAGGACTGATAAGAAGCCTGATAAAAACTATGACTCAAATAACATGATAGCTTCGCAAATTGAAAATGCAAGCTTCAATGACTGGAAACAGATAAGCGAGAGAACAAAAGAAGATTTGCTTATGTTTGCAAGTGAATGGGGACAAAAAACTAATACTCTAAAGCAGTATATAAGAGAAGTAAATAGAGAAAAATATAACTATGAAACATTCCTTGAAAAATTTGCTATAATGGGAGAGAATGTTGAGTTAAATGATGAGGAGTTTGACAATATATACTATACTTATGGATTAAGCATGTATAAGAATGTCCCTCTTGTAGAGCCACTTGAATACAAGGAAGTCAATAAGATAAAAGAGTTTGTAATTGCTATAGATGTGAGCGGCTCGGTAAAAGGCGACTTGGTTCAAAAATTTATCGAAAAGACTTATAATATATTATCAAAGAGAGAGAATTTCTTTACAAAAGTTAACATTCATATCATACTTTGCGATACAGATATAAAAAATGATTATAAGATTACTAATCTTGAAGAGTTAAAAACAGTACTCGATAAAATAGTCTTAGAGGGGTTTGGCGGTACAGATTTTAGACCTGTATTTGAATATATAGATAAACTAAAAAAAGAGGGTGAATATAAAAATCTGAAAGGACTTATATATTTTACCGATGGACTTGGTGATTACCCGACAAAGATACCTGATTATGCTACAGCATTTTGCTTTATAAAAAAAGACTACGATAAAAACGAAAAGAAGATTTCTGTACCATCTTGGGCGATAAAAATAGTGTTGGAGGACATATAGATGAATATTAAAGAGGCAAAAGATCAGATAAAAAATTCGATGATTGCTTATTTTAGTAAGGATGAGTTTGGAAATTATATCATTCCAATAGAGAAACAGAGACCTATATTTATGATAGGAGCTCCGGGTATAGGAAAGACAGCAATTATGAAACAGATTGCTGAAGAACTTGGTGTGGGGCTTGTGTCATATTCTATGACTCATCATACAAGACAAAGCGCTTTGGGCTTACCTATTATAAAAAAGAAAAGTTATAATGGTGTCGAGTATGATATATCAAGATATTCTATGAGTGAGATAATAGCCTCAGCCTATGATATGATGGAAGATACAGGTATAAAAGAGGGGATACTTTTTCTTGATGAGATAAACTGTGTATCAGAAACCCTTGCTCCATCTATGCTTCAGTTTTTACAGTACAAGATTTTTGGACAGCATCGACTTCCAGATGGATGGATAGTTGTAACTGCAGGAAACCCACCAGAATACAATAAATCAGTTAGAGAGTATGACATAGTCACTCTTGATAGACTTAAAGTTATAAATGTTGAGCCAAATTTTGATGTGTGGAAAGAGTATGCGCTCAATAATAATGTTCATGGAAGTATACTCAGTTTTCTTGAGATAAAGAAAGAGTTTTTCTATATAGTTGAGACAACGGCCGAAGGTAAGAATTATGTGACTGCTCGTGGTTGGGAAGACCTTTCTAAGATGATATATCTATATGAAAAGAACAATATAAAAGTTGACGAGACACTTATAAGCCAATACATTCATCATAAGGCAGTGTCAAAAGAGTTTTCTGTCTATTATGACTTATACAATAAA
>JAFXWR010000307.1 GCA_017542725.1 Lachnospiraceae bacterium
AAGTTCCTGAAAAATAATCATAATCTACAATAAATTCTGCAACAGAACCATCAATAGCATGATAACGGTGGGTTTCATCTGTATGCTCGTCTGACTTACAATCACCTAAAATACATTTGATTACAGTACCGTTGGTCAAAACTAAATCAATCTTTTGTCCTATCTGTGTAGTATAAAAACTACCTACTGCTATACAATAACGACCTTCAGACATTCTAATACCCGCTAATGGGTCTGATTAACAAGCGTCACCATATAAAAACTGATACTGTGGTGTATTTGTAGAAGTTACTGCAGTGTAAGGCATATAAGTGAAATTCCAACTCTTACAACCTTCTAAGTCATTTGGTACACCACTAGCATCTAAGATTTCTACTGGTGCATCTGTCTGTGCTTGTGCCACCACATATTCCTCTTCAACTACTGTATCATCAATAATTGGTTTAGTTTCAATACTAATACCGCCTGAAACACTATTAGTCTGCGTTTCAATAGAATGGTCGATTGATTCTTCTTCAATCAACGTATTACTTACATTTGGTACAATAACCTCTTCTTCGTTTTCTTCACTTTCAATTTCCTGCTCGTCTAAGTCTATTACCTCACTTACTACAGACTCGACTTCACCTTCATTTGATTGTGCATAAATTTTACTTATTACATCATGATTACTTAACTCAACATTAGTTACAAACACAATCCCCAAGAGTATACCAACAAATGCTGTTAATCTCTCTTGTTGTCGAAGGTAATTACAGAGTTTTCGCATAAGCATAGTCTCCTTTTCCCTTACGTTATTTGACTTTGAATGTCAAATGTAACAACAAAAGTAATTTTAACATATCACTTTTTGTATGTCAAATTGGGTTTTAAAAACCCTTTCTCTTTGTGTTATTACTAGAAATATGTACAAATTTACTTTCTCATTTTATTGCCTAATTTCTTCTCTAACAAACGTATTAGATAACCATAACCCAATCCAAAGATGCCACCTATCAATGCAATTTCTACACTTGTACCAGTAATGCAGCCTATTATAAAGAAATACATATACCAGCCAAGATAATTTGCTAAAGTACTATAATCTTTACGAATAGATACATTACGCCAAAATGCGACAAATAAGCCTAATATCAAAGCAAATGTAAAAGGTTTATCAAAAATAAGTGCTACTATAACACCATAAACTACGTTTGCCTTAAACTCAAATGTATTATAAGTCTGCAAGTTTAAATTCATGTTTACCTCTTATAAAAAGTGGTAGGTTTTACCCTACCACCTTGTTATTCCTCTATATCCGCTCCTTCATCAACAAATATTGATAAATCTACATCTTCAGGTGGTCTGTTGAATACAAATACTTGATTATGGTAAGTATCTTCTCCAAGTGGTGTAACCGTAGCAACTGCACCCGGTTTCTCAACCAAATATAATTTTCCTACATCATCTGTACCATACTCAACCATAACAAACTGAAAACCTTCATCTGCAAAGATTTTCACAATATCCATTACAATTCTTTTTGCTTCTGGATGTAAACCACTCAAAATCTCATCCATCAACA
>JAFXWR010000308.1 GCA_017542725.1 Lachnospiraceae bacterium
AAGTTTTTTTGGAAAGGGGAAAATTATATGATGATAGGGGAGACGAAATTAGGTTATACGATTACAGAATTAGTAGGACAAGGCGGATTCGGAACTGTTTATAGGGCTGTAAAAAGGAACAAGGCTATGGAGACAGTAAGAGCACTAAAACACATTTCGTTGCCGTCTCGTAAGCAGTGGACAGATGTCTATAACTCTATGGGAAATGATATTCAAAGAACTGATGAGTACTTTGATACTATTTTGCAAGAGATTTTAAATGAAATTAGAATTTTGGCTGACCTTACAAGTAAAGGCGTAAAAAATGTAGTGTGGTATTATGAAAATGAAATTGAGGATACGCCATCGCCAAAGCACTATGACATATATTTGTTGATGGAGTTCCTTACTGCACTTCCTTCATATATTGAGACACATGAGTTAAAAGTTAAGGATGTTATCAAAATTGGAACTGATATTTTATCAGCTCTTGTCGAGTGTCATAAGAGAAAAATAATACATAGGGATATTAAGACTGATAATATATTTATATCTGAGGATGGTGATTATAAATTAGGAGACTTTGGCGTGTCTAAGAAGCTCTCTGATAGAAGTAGAGCTACAAGCATGAAGGGCACCCCAAATTATATTGCCCCTGAAGTTTATCTTGGTGAAGCTTATGATGAGACTGTAGATTTATATTCACTTGGAATAGTTCTTTACAGATTATTAAATAATAATAGAAATCCATTCATGCCTGAGTATCCAGCAAGTTACAATAGTGAGGATGAAGATAAGGCTTTCGAATTGAGAATGAAGGGCGAAGTTCCAGCCTATCCAATGTATGCTTCTGGCGAACTCGGTGATCTTATTTTAAAATCAATTGCCAATAAAGATAATCGATTCAAATCAGCTTCTGAATTTAAGCAACAATTAGAAAAAGTTGTTAAGTCTATGAGCAATGATGAATTGGAAAAAGTGGTTTTGAAAAATGAACTTGCTTCAGTGGACTTTTCGACTTTTGGATCAAAGAATGATTTGACTCAGATGGCAAATAATAATAGTATTAACGCTCAAAATAATTCTTTTGCTAATCAGCAGCAAAATAATTATTCTATGAATTCTATGAACGCAATGAATTCAATGAACTCAATGAACTCTATGAATTCAATGAATAATTCTGCAAGTTTTTCTGGTGCCAATGTTCAACCTAAAAAGAATAAATTTGTTTTGCCAGTTGCCGCTGTTGCTGCAATAGCAGTTATAGCTGGTGCGGTGTTCATGTTGAATAACAAAAGCGATAGCACAGAAAAAAAATTGACAAACGATTGGTATGTAGCACCAAATGGTAAAGAATATTATTTGGATGCTAATGGAGATCCATATAGAAATACTGCAAAAAATATTAATGGAGTAGATTATTTCTTTGATAATGATGGTGAAAAAGTTATTAATGATTGGTTCCAATATGATGGGAATTACTATTTTATAGATTCAAGTGGTAAGATGCTCAAAAATGAATTTAAAAAAATGGGAAATAATGAATGGTACTATCTTGGAAATGATGGAAAAATGTTGAAGAGTACTTTTTATACTATAGATGGTTCGACATATTACTTTGAGTCAGATGGCGTTATGAAAATTGATACATTATTCCAAGTTGGTATGTCATTGTATTTTGCACAGAATGACGGTTCAATAAAAAAAGATGGATGGTGCTTAAACAATCAGTACTACGCAGATAGCGAAGGCAAGATTTTGATGAATACAACTACACCAGATGGTGTAAAAGTTGATGCGACAGGAAAGAGAGTTGCTTCAAATATGCAAGCTAGTACACAGCAAAGCTCTAATACACAAACTCAACAGTCTCAGCAAACTTCAAATAACAATACATCATCAGGTTCAGGCTCTTCATCAATTCATATGGCAGCTACAGATAAAACAGGAGACACAGGCTCTCTTATATATAGTGGTAGCGTTGACTGGGGAGATCACTTGAGATATAACGAGCGAGTAGAATTGGATAGTTATGGTGGAGAAGGCACTGGTAGAATTACTATCAATATAACAAAGGTAAGAAATGACGGCAGCGGTGAAGTAAATGAGTTAAATAGAGTTATTACTGAACTCTTTGATGACGCAACTGACCGAGCTTATAATGAATTACCATATGATTCATTTGAATTAGCAGATACTCAACTTGCTACTTGTAATGAAAATTCAGTAATTATTAATTATCGTGGAGAGATAGTTAATGATGGAAGTAAAGAGAAGATACAATACAAGGTTACACTTGATAGAAAAAACGGTACTGCAAATTATACAAAAGTTAAATAAAAACACTTTATAGGAGTTATATATGTTTACAGTATTATTGCAAAACAATGATGAATTTTTTATAAAAAATTTCAGTGATTTTGTTGCAACCAGTATAAAAGATATTCAATTCTTGTGCTATACAGATGTAGATAAAGCAATTAAAGAATTGGAAGATTCTAAGATACATATAGTAGCAGCTATCGGTAGTGAAGAGTTTATAAACAGAGTAAATGCATCAGAAAAAATTGATGGCAAGGTTGTTAAACTCTTAACTGCAAGTGAAACATTGATTAAAAAAGATTCTATATCTCAGGTTAATATTTATCAAAATGGTAAATCATTTGTTTCTGATGTAAGGACGGCAATATCAAGTATTACTGGTAATGGAATAGGACAAGTAAATGGTAGACATATAGTAAGTTTTTTCTCAGTGCAAGGTGGATGTGGCAAGTCAACTTTGGCTTATGCACTCGCTATGGTAGCCGTAAGCTCAGGTAAGCAAGCTATGTATTTAAATTTTGAGCCTTCAGCTTATCTTGATAGATTTTATACACCGATGGATTCTAAGGGTCTCAACGACTTGTTATATAATTTGAGGGATGGTAGAAAAGATGTGCAAGAACAAATACTCAACACAAGAAAAAGAGATGAGAATGGTGTGTGGGTATTGCCTCCATTTGAAAATATTTCAGAGCTTTATAAGTTGGAGAAAAAGCAATTAGAGGTTTTGATTACTAATCTACATGAGAAAGTAGATGTTGACTACGTGTTTATTGATTTGCCATCAGGCTATCATGAGATGAATTTGTGGGTTATGAATAGAAGTAATGTAATAATTCATACAGCATCAAATGTAGCAGGTGGCGAAAAGAGATTGGAAATGACATTGCAAGACATTTACTATAAGAACATAGAATTCGCTGGAAAGACTATTACCGTTATCATTAAAAAGTGCGAGAATCCGATTAGAGCAGTCGTAGATATGACCATACCTTTCTCGAATAGTTTGAGTAAAGATGTTAAAGTCCTTGACGTTTTAAAAACAAACCCTGGTTATTATAAGGCAATACAGGAATTGTTGGATAATTTAGATTAGTATAGGAGCAGGACATGGAAGTAACACAAGAATTATTAGAGCAAGTCTTAAAGCAGTCAAGGCATATGCTTGAGAATGCCAAGAAGACTATAGAAAATGTAGATGATGCATATATTAAAGACATTGCGTATGAAGTACTAAAACAGATAGTTGGCACCGATAATATTGATGTTGATACAAGATTAAGAGTATGTAACTATGTCATAAGTAATACAAGAGGTTTGGGACCTATAGAAGATATAGTAAATGATAAATCTGTAACTGAAATAATGATAAATGGACCAGATTGCATATTTATAGAAAAGAATGGTCGACTTACTCTTACTGATTTGAAATTTGATAATAGAGAACATCTTGAAGATATAGTTCAAAGAATAGTTGCAAAAGTAAATAGAACTGTTGATGCTGCGAATCCAGTCTGTGATGCGAGACTTCTTGATGGTTCTCGTGTAAATATAGTTTTATATCCTATAGCTCTTAATGGTCCTATTGTTACCATAAGAAAGTTCCCAGAAAAAGTAATAGGCATACAGGACTTATTAAATTGGAATTCTATA
>JAFXWR010000027.1 GCA_017542725.1 Lachnospiraceae bacterium
GATATAAACATAAAACTTGGTATTGTAGGCACAAATGCCGTAGGTGGAGCGGGTGATGCTGCTCATACTCACGGTTGGTCATTTCAAGATACAAGCACTTATATCAAGAAGTTAAAAGCAGGGGACAAAGTAGCAGTATATCGCATAAACAAAGGAAACTTTATAGTGCTTGGAAAGCTTGTGTCTTTATAGGGGGTATTTATGAGTTATTTGCCAACGGCTATTGCTGAATCTGTGGCTATTAGTATAGAAGAAACTAAGTATAAAGACTTTTATTTTGATGAAGAAAGCGGTCAATTTACAGGGCAAGTGGTGGAGGGGGTTCAAGCTCTAAAAGGTTGGATTTACTTCGCACTTAGAATAGCAAGATACAAATACCCTATCTATTCTTGGAAGTATGGCACTGAACTTGAAACATTTATAGGGCAGAGTTTTGATGATGAAGATTATTTGTTATCAGAAGTTAAAAGAATGATAGAGGATGCACTACTTATAAATCCACATATTAAGTCAGTTGAAGATGTAGAAGTTGATTATAAGAATGAGAAGTTAGGGATTAAGTGCACAGTTAATACTAAGTATGGGGATATTTATGTGAAAATATAGTACGACTATCAAAGAATCTGGGAGTATGATATAATGGATAAAAATGATTATCATATGCAAGAGGATAACAATATCTTATTAAGGTTGTAGAGTGAATAATTTGATAAAAAAAATAATAGTAACAATAATTCTAATTGTTGTTGATTTAGCTATTTTAGTAATAGCCGTGTATATTTCTGCAAAACTTGGTTATTTGATGAAAGATTTAATTGTGATAATTAAAGAAAAAAGATTATTTAATGAATTCCGAGCGTTTCTTTTCATTTTGTTAACCATCTTAATTCTTCCGCCGTACATGAAGTTTAATGTTTGGTTGATTAAGAAACTAATTAAATTGTTTGAAATCCATGATTGGCAGTAAAGCCAAGTGGTAATAGTTTTATAATGTTAAGAGTAAAGGGACTTAATAGGTCTCTTTTTTGATGCAATTTTTAAGGAGGTTTTATGGCAAAAACCTATGAAGAAATATTAGATGAGATGTGTAAGCGAGTGAAAGAGTGTTCCACAATGGAAGGCTCTTTTATTTATACAGCACTTGCTCCGTTCGCTATGGAGTTGGCACTTTTATACTTACAATTAGAAGAAGATGAAAAAAATGGATTTGCTGACACAGCCGATTATGAGCATTTAAAAAGACTCGCACTTGATAGAGGAATAATACCAAATCAGGCTACTCATGCAGTAGGAATTGGCAAGTTTGATGTTGAGATACCAGTTGGTAGTAAGTTCTCAATAAACACCTATTCATTTATAAGTGGCGAGCAGATAACAGGTAAGCAAGATGGATATTTTTATTATAAGATGACAAGCGAGCAAGTGGGAACTGAAGTGAATACTGTTATAGGAAAATTTACGGCAATTACATTCATTAGAAACTTAAACTATGCATATCTTACTGAAATAACAATACCCGCAGAAGATGATGAGGATATAGAAACATTCAGATTACGATATTTTGAAACATTTAATAAAAAGGCATTTGGTGGAAATAAGGCTGACTACATAGACAAAATTAATTCATTTAATGGTGTCGGTGGTTGTAAAGTATATCCACTATGGAATGGTGGTGGTACAGTTAAAATCATAGTTTTAAACAGTAATTATGAAGTTCCATCAAGTACTCTAATTAACACAATACAAAATGTCATTGATCCAAACATAGACGGTAATGGTGATGGTTATGCACCGATAGGTCATAAAGTAACTATTGCAGGAGTAACGGCTTATAAAATCACAGTAGGGTGTAGTCTTATACTTGATAGTGGATATTCATTTGAATCAATAAAGCCAAACTTAGTGATAGCAATCAATAATTATTTCAAGACATTAAATAGGAACTGGGCAAATAGTGATTTTATAACAGTTCGTTTGGCACAAATTACTACAGTTTTATTAGATGTTGATGGGGTAATTGATGTTAGTAGTTGTCAGTTAAATGGTAAAGCACGAAACATAGAACTTTCGCAAGATGAAATACCAGTGCTATCAGCA
>JAFXWR010000309.1 GCA_017542725.1 Lachnospiraceae bacterium
CTATCATCTCTAACTTATCAACATCAACTCTAAGCTTATTCATATATGCAACTACATCATCTTTATAGGCATTGGCTTTGTCGCTTATATCTTTTATAATTTGAGCTTTTTTAAGATTTTTATCTAACAAATCTACATTAGTCTTTAAATTCCTTATAGACTCCAATGTGACTTCTAACAATTCTCGCTGAACAGATGAATTGAGATTTTTGTCAACTTCTCGTATAGCGTTTATTGAATTTGAAAGCCTAGTAGTATAATGAATACTAGCTGGCAAAACAAGCTTCTTGGCAATATCAATAAGTGCTAGAGCCTCTATATTTGTGACATTAATATAATTTTCAAGTGAAACTTCATATCTACATCTAAGTTCATTTTCACTCAAAATATTGAATCCAGAAAACAAATCAACAACATCTTTGTCCACAAAAGCTGGTATTGCATCAACTATACTCTTTACATTACAAAGTCCTCGCTTTTCTGCCTCGACTTCCCAATCTTTCGAATAACCATCTCCGCTAAATATCACTTTCTTGTGTTTCTTAAAATTATCTTGTATATATTTTTTTACATCCTCATCAAAATCTTTTGACTTAGATAATTTATCAGTAGCCTTCTTGAACTCAGACGCAACAATGGTATTTATAATAGTTATAGGCATAGCACATGAATCATTTGAGCCTACCATTCTAAATTCAAACTTATTTCCAGTAAAAGCAAATGGTGAAGTCCTGTTTCTATCCGTCACATCAAGCCACAACTCAGGCAAAGTATTGATTTGCTTTTTAATTTTTTTTCCTTGTTTTGAATCTGTAGCATATCCATTTTTTACAAAATTATCAACAACATCATTTAGTTGTTCACCGATAAAGCAAGAAATAATAGCGGGTGGCGCTTCACTTGCACCAAGCCTTTGTTCCTTACCAGGGGTTGCACAAGATGCCCTTAAAAGTAGTGCATAATTATCAACTGCTGCTATTATACATGAAAGTACCAACATAAACTGTAAGTTCTCGTGAGGAGTATTACCAGGATTAAGTAGATTAAGTCCCTTATCCGTTACAAGTGACCAGTTATTGTGCTTTCCAGAACCATTGACCCATTTGAATGGCTTTTCATGTAAGAGACATACCATATCATGCTTTTCTGCTACTCTTTTAAGCGTTTCCATCACAATTTGATTATGGTCACAAGAAATATTTGCCTCTTCATAATTACATGCCAATTCGTGTTGTCTTGGAGCTACTTCATTATGTTGCGTTTTAGCTGGCACACCTAAAAGCCACAACTCTTCATCAACCTCTTTCATGAATTTAAGAACTCTTGGTCTTATGGCACCATAATAGTGATCGTCAAGTTCTTGTCCCTTTGCTGATTTTGCTCCAACTAAAGTCCTTCCACAGTAAACCAAGTCTTTTCGCATCAAAAATTTATCTTTATCAACCAAAAAATACTCTTGCTCAACACCCAACATTGAATAAACTTTTTTTGCTGACTTTTTAAATAATTTTAACAATTTAATTGATTCATTACTTATAACTTGCATACTTCTTAAAAGTGGAGTCTTGTTATCTAAAGCTTCACCACCATAAGAAATAAATGCAGTAGGTATACATAGTGTTACTGAATCATCTATTTTTCTTAAAAAGGCTGGACTCGTGCAATCCCATATTGTATAACCTCTTGCTTCAAAAGTCGCCCTTAAATTTCCAGTAGGAAACGAAGATGCATCTGTTTCACCTTTTATAAGTTCTTTACCACTAAACTCCAAAATAGTTTTTTTGCCCTGCTCAGTTCTTAAGAAAGAATTTTGTTTTTCAGCAATGCTGTCATTGAGTGGCTCGAACCAATGAGTATAATGAGTTGCACCATTTTCTACAGCCCAATTCATAATTCCATTGGCAACATATTTTGCCAAAGACGAATCAAGTTCTAGACCATCACTAATGGTCTTCTTTAATTTCTCATACACCGTCTTTGGTAAATATTTTTTCATCATGGCATCATTAAATACATTTTTGCCATAATCTTTTTTTAAATCAAATCCACTCATATCGTTCTCCTATAAAGTCAAATAAATATAATTAGAATTAACTAATACATTTTCTTGGACATTTTGCTGCACAGTCGCCGCAATCATCACATTTATCAAAATCCATAATAGCTATATTTCCTGTAACTTTTATTGCACTCTTCGTACAAGTTCTTTCACACATACCACAAGCTATACATGAAACTTTACATGCTTCCATAGCTGCCTTGCCCTTATCTTTATTTGAGCAAGTAACTTTATGTTTCTTACCATATGGAACTAATTCTATAACTTTCATAGGACAAGCGTTTATACAAGCCTTACATGCTACACATTTTTCTTCATCAACTTTTGCAACTCCATCAACTATATGTATAGCATCAAATTTACACGCCTCTACACAAGTTCCATACCCAAGACATGCATTTCTACATTTCTTCTCTCCAAAATTAGGAAGAGATGATGCTAGTCTGCAATCTTTAACACCATTGTACTCATATACTTTTTCTGCATTTATGCAAGTGCCATCACAGTGAACAAAGGCAACTTTCTTAACTGACTCTCCAGCGGAAACACCCATGACTTCACTTATCTTTGCAGCTACTGGTGCTCCACCAACAGGACATTGATTTACATCCGCTTCTCCTTTTGCAATCGCTTCTGCAAGCGCATCACATCCAGCATATCCACAGCCACCACAATTGTTTCCAGGTAAGCACTCTCTTACCTTAGCGACTTTTTCATCTACTTCTACTTTAAACACTATAGAAGATATTCCAAGGAAAATACCAATTATAAGCGCTATAAGTGAAACGAGTACTACTGAACTAATTATAATCTGCATATTCTCCTCCTTAACCTAAATTTAAATTTGAAAAACCAGTAAATGCAATTGCCATAAGACATGCAATTATAAGTACAATAGGTTTTCCTTTAAAACTTTCTGGTATATCATTTCCTTCAATTTTTTCTCTTATACTTGCCATGAGAATTATTGCTATACAAAATCCAGCACTAGTTCCAAATGCATATGCCATTCCTTTTGCAAAATTACTATAGTCTTGTGCCACAGTAAGCGCAACACCCAACACAGCGCAGTTTGTTGTTATGAGCGGAAGATAAATTCCAAGCGCCTTATATAATGAAGGGACAAATTTTTTCAAAAACATTTCCAAGAATTGAACAAGGCACGCTATAACCAATATGAAAGCGATTGTCTGCAAATAAGTAAGGTCTATACCAAACACACCAGTCTTTTCTAAAAACATAGTGTTAATTCCAAATGTCACTGCAGTAGCCATCATTATGACAAATATAACTGCTATACCCATTCCCTTTGCTGTCTCAATCTTATTTGATACTCCAAGAAATGCGCAGATACCAAGGAACCTTGACAATACAACATTTGATATAAGGGCTGCTGATATCATAATTACTATAAATTCCATACTACTTGCCCTCCTCTACCTTTGAAGTTTCTTTATGCAGAGTACAATGTAGACAGTCATTGTTACAACCATCTTTCTTATTTGTTGCACTTGGCAACCTCAACTTATTTTGAATTGCTGTCAAGAATGCAAGCACAAGAAAAGCTCCTGGTGGCAACACAAATAATGCTGCTCTATAATTTTCAGGTACAAATGTGAATCCATACACAGAACCAGAACCAATTAACTCTCTAATCGCGCTTATAATAATGATACCAAATGTAAAGCCCAATCCCATACCTATACCATCTCCAATAGAATTGATAACATTATTTTTTCCTGCAAATGCTTCTGCTCTACCAAATATTATACAGTTAACTACTATAAGAGGTATGTATATACCAAGCGACTCATAGAGAGCTGGAAAATATGCTTTAATCAAAAACTCAACAAGTGTTACGAATGACGCAACTATAACAATATAAATCGGAATCCTAACTCTATCAGGTGTTATTCTTCTAACCAATGATATTAGTGCATTTGAAGCGACAAGCACAGCAGTTGTTGATAAGCCCATACCAATAGCATTGGACACACTGGTTGTAACCGCCAAAGTAGGACACATACCAATCATCAAAACTAAAATTGGGTTTTCCGGAATTATTCCATTGAATATGCATCCAAAAAATGTTAATTTCTTCTCATTTGTATCTGCCATACTATTTACCTCCATCCATATTAACTGCTCTATCAGCTATCATACATGCAAAAGATACAGCTTGTTTAAATGCCGTAGATGAAACTGTCGCTCCAGAAATTGTATCTACTTCATTGACATTGTTATGATTATGATTTAACCAAGAATCTAAATAACTCATTTCGGTAGTTTTCATTCCTAGTCCTGGAGTTTCTGAAGGAGTATTGGCATATCTAACTCCAGTAATATTTCCATCTTTATCAAATCCTACTATTAAATTAAGTGGTCCTCCAAACCCCTTTGAAGTACACTGAACAATATAACCAATCAGTTCTCCTTCTGCATTCTTACATCTAAGCACTGGCTCTTCCCCATTTGTTGAAGCATCATAACCAGCTGATGCACCTATGACATCCGATGTGATATCTTCAGAAGTACTAAAGCCAGGGCAAACTTCATTAAATGCTTTTTTCTGTGCTTCTAAGTTTGCTTTATCAATTGCTGATTGTGTACCGACTTTAGCAACAGATAACACCAATACCAAGACCAATGTGATGACGAATAGCATGAGAGCATCTTTTATAATACCTGCTATTTTCATATTATTTGCCCTCCTTACCAAAAGCTGTAGGGATAGTGACCGATTCAATAAGTGGAACTAATAAGTTGGAAATTAGAATTACATAAGATACACTCTCTCCAGACTTACCAAATAGTCTAAATACTCCGGTAAGTATACCAAGCAAAATTCCATATAAGACCTTTCCAAGAGGCGTAATTGGTGAGGTAGCATAATCAGTCGCCATGAAGAATGCACCAAATATAAGTCCTCCTCCCAATATTTCTCCTAATATATAATTCAAGTTTGTTGATTTACCCTGACCAAAAATCATTATAAATATCACAAAACTAACAATATAAAGTAATGGTATTCTCAAATCAATTATTTTCTTTACAGCTAAATATATTGCTCCAAGTAAAAGACATATAGCTGAAATCTCTCCTATCGTACCTGGAATATATCCAAACAACATATCAAATAAATTTACTTCATTGCCATTCTTTAGCATGATAAGTGGAGTTGCTGATGTGTATGCATCCACTGACATCTTGGAAGTAAAGTTATTCATATATCCTGCAAATGAAATGAGACAAAAACATCTGCCAGCAAGTGCAGGGTTCATAAAGTTTTGTCCGAGACCACCAAACAACATTTTTACAATCACTATGGCAAAAAATGAACCAACTACAGGAACAAAAAACGGAACTTCTGGTGGCATATTTAATCCAAGTATAAGTCCTGTAACTACACACGACAAATCACCAATAGTATTCGATTTCTTAATAATAAAATTAAAAAGTGTTTCACTTAGAATCGCAGAAATTACTGCTACAGCAACAACTATAGTAGCATGAACACCAAATCTCAAAATACCCCAAACTGTAGCAGGGATTAGAGCTATGATTACATCAAGCATAATAGCACTAGTGCTAATTCTATCTCTTACATGAGGAGAGCTTTGAACATTTAATTTAAAATCCATTATTATTTTGCCTCCTTTTTACTATTTAAGTAACCACGCACTGCAAATTTCATATAACTGAAATATGGTGTCAAAGGTTTTTTGGCCGGACATACAAAACTACAACTTCCACAAGTTATACATTCTGGACCATTCAATTTTATATATTCTTCAAAATTTCCTGCCTTAGCTGCCTTAAGCATTCTAGTAGGCACAAGGTTTATAGGACAAGCACTTACACACCTTCCACAATTAATACAATTAGTTTCTTTTTGATTTGAAAGCGGATCCTTAGTAAAGGCAAGAAGCGCTGAACTATTTTTTGACACTGGCATATCAAGACTATATATAGGTAACCCCATCATAGGTCCACCGCTTACAATCTTTTCTGGATTAGTTTTAAATCCTCCAACAAAATCTACAACTTCTTTATAACTAATTCCAAATCTTACATTGAGATTAGCTGTTTCATTAAATGCATCACCAGAAAGAGTCATAATCCTTCTTAAAAGTGGTGTGGATTTACATACAGCATTTCCTATGGAAATCACAGTATCAACATTATCAACTAGACATCCTGCATCTGCTGGCAAAACTGATACATTGATTTTTCTACCTGTAACAGCAAATATCAATTGACGTTCTCCACCTTGAGGATACTTTGTCTTCATAAGTGCTGTTTCAATATTTGGTATACTACTACAAGCTTTTGTTATCTTGTCATAGGCATCTCTCTTGTTATCTTCAACACAGATGACTCCTTTTGCTCTTGGGAAAAGTTTGAGCATACATTGAAGACCTTTAACCAATATCTCAGTTTCTTCAATCATCAACCTATAGTCAGATGTAAGATATGGTTCACACTCTGCACCATTCACGAGTATATAATCTATTTTATTAGGATCCTTTGGACTTAACTTTACATGCGTAGGAAAGCTTGCACCGCCAAGACCAACAATTCCTGCATCCTTAACTATCTTTACTATTTCATCATTTGACAAAGAGTTAAAATCTCTCTCAACTCCAAACCCTTTAATTGCGTCATACTTCTCATCATTTTCAATTACTATACTTTCAACTTTCTGTCCACCTACTACAAGTCTCTCTTCTATTGCTGTAACTTTTCCAGATATAGATGATAGTACATTTGCAGATATAGCCCCATCAGCTTCACCAATTATTTGTCCCATAAGTACACTGTCGCCAACTTTAACACAAGGCTTTGCCTTTGCGCCAATATGTTGTTGCATAGGAAATACTAATGTCTTGCCAGCTGCGACAACTTTAATGGGTTTATCTTTTGCAAGTTCTTTACATTCATCAGGATGAACACCATGTTTAAATGTATACATAGATACTCCTTTCAAATAAAAAAGCATAACAATTTAGTTATGCTCTTGACTCATATTTACCGGTTTCAGTAGAAACGATAATTTTTTCTCCTTTGTCGATAAATAGTGGCACCATCACTGTCGCGCCGGTCTCTACTGTCGCAGGTTTCATAGCTCCTGTCTGTGTATCACCTTTAATTCCCGGTTCAGTGTCTGTAACTTCAAGAGTTACCTTAAGTGGTGGCTCAACACTAAAAACTTTTCCGTTATAGAACATAACCTTACAAGTCTCATTTTCTTTTACAAACTTCATAACATCACCAACTTGTTCTGGTGAAAGCGCAATTTGTTCATAATTACTATTGTTCATAAAGTTGTACATGCCATCATTATAAAGAAATTGCATATCTACTCTATCAATTACTGCTTGGTTAAACTTTTCAGTAGGTCTAAAAGTTTTTTCGATAACTCCTCCATTTATAATGTCGCGAAGTTTAGTTCTCACAAAAGCCGCACCCTTTCCTGGTTTCACATGTTGAAACTCCATAATTTGACATACTTGTACTTCAATTTCAAGTGTCAAACCATTTTTAAATTCACCTGCTGATATCATTGGATCCTCCCATAAATTTTATAAATTATTTAATATATATATGACATTTGACTTTATTGGCATAATTATATATTGCAAGCGCTTCTCTAAATACTGTACTTATCTTTTTATTATCTACATCTATAATATAATTCGCCAATTCTTCATAATATGGTTTCATCTCGTTCATATTTTTTTCTACAGTAAAGACTGAAAAATTATTTTTTAGTTCCGGTCTCTGCGCATAGTCTGTCTTTAAATTCTCACATATAGTTTCTGCTTTAGCTCTTAAATATATAACTCTACCACTAGTTTTTATTAGTTTTCTATTTTCTTCATCTTTTGGAATATCCGAAGATATAGAAACTATCATTCCCTGCTCTATACTATTTTTCAAAATATATTTTCCTAAATTATTGTAGTAATCTATTCCTTTTAAATTTACAATTTCTTCTATACTCTTATTCTCTTTTTCTTCAATAAGCGAATCTGTATCAATATATTTTAATTCTTTTCTAGAGGCAATTAATTTACCAACCATTGATTTTCCTACACCGTGGTATCCCGCCAAATATATTGTTTCCATACTCTACTTCTTCTTTTTACTTGGTTTTATTTTTTCAACTTCTGCATTGAAGTTTTCTACTTCTTTAAATTCTCTATATACAGATGCAAATCTTATATAAGCTATATCATCTATCTTTTTTAATTTCTTTAAAACAAGTTCGCCTATCTCTATACTCTTTATTTCTGGTTCATCTCTTAAAGATA
>JAFXWR010000028.1 GCA_017542725.1 Lachnospiraceae bacterium
TCTTTACAGGTAAAACAGAGATGATTTCCCTTAAAGATATGTATAAACAGTGTGAAGATTATATTTTAGACTCAAAGAATTATTTACCAGTAGTTTTCGGTATAGACCCTATGGCAAAAGTTATTGTATATGACTTGAAAAAATTGGAGTCTATTATAGTAGCTGGTATGCCTAGAAGTGGTAAATCTTGGTTCGTACAGAACATGATTACACAGATGGCAGCCCTTACAAGTCCTTCAGAGTTACAGTTTTATATCTGTGACCCAAAGGGGGATATATCAGACTTTAAGTCATTCTGTTTACCTCATGTAAAGAAGTTTGCAACAACATTAGACGGTATTTTGGAAACATTACGCTACTTGGTAAATGTTGAAGCTCCTAGAAGAAAGAAAATGATTGGTGCTGGTGACGCTTTAACATCTTCACAGAATATTTGGGATTATAAAGACCGTTATCCAGATGTAGAGTTACCTATAATTTACGTTGTTATAGACGAGGTTGTTACACTTGCAACTAAGTTTGAAAAGGAAGAAAACGTAGAATTTAGGGGTATGCTAAGAGAGTTGATTTCTCAATTACCTGCGTTAGGTATTCGTGCTATTATGATACCTCACGTTTTGAAGAATGATATTATTGAGAAAAAGACATCTGATTTGGTGCTTTGTCGTATTTCTGTAATGGGTGACCCTGAACATGTTGAAAGTGTTACAGGCGCAAAGCCTAAAGATTTCCCATTTAAGCTAACTAGACCGGGTGATATGGGTGTGCGTATGCCTCCTGTAAGTCAGAATATAATGTATTTAAGGGCACCAGTACTTAATGCAACTAATCCTGAAAATAGAGAGTTGTTTGATTATATGCGAAGGGTATGGTCTAAATTAGAACCAGATTCAGTAAAAGGGTCAGTAGCACAACAAGCGGAAAATGATAGTATGCTTAAAGAATGTATGGCTACTGAGCAAGATATAGATGATTTAGATATGTTTGGTACAGAGGAAGACCAATTAAGTCCTTTAACAGAGAACTTTTTGAAAGAAATGAAACGCTAAATTAAATATACGAGGTATATTATATGTTAGTTGATACCCCATTTGAAACTGTTTCTCAATTAGAGAACGTAGTTCAAAAGTATGTAAATAATAAAATTGAATATCGAAGTAAAGAGGTTTTAGTCAACGACTTTACTTTGGAGGACGTAAGATTAGAGTTAAGTTCTTCTGCAAGAAAACATACTTTTATTGTGGATAAAGCTGTGAAACAACCTAATGAGAGTTTTGTGTCTGATATACATATTAAACCTTTGAATATGGATATATTAGACATAATCCCATTAGATTTAAGAGAACAATTTAAGTATGAACAGGGTATGACAGATGCAAGTCGTACCCAATTATTGCAAAAGAACTTAACTATTGTTACATTAATACAGAATATACAAAATCAACTTAAAGAAGAGGAAGTTGTTGAAGAAGATGATTTTTTAGTTGAGCCAACAGAGGTTGTAGCTAGTATGGAGACTGATGTTCAAGTTAATACTTTGGTTGATACATCTACACCTATTAGTACCGAAATCGAAGATTTTTCATTAGAAGATGAAGGGGAGACAATAGAGGAACAGGCTACACAAGAGATTGATGACTTTTCTTTAGATTCTGATGAAGAATTAAGTAATCCTTTGGAGAATGTTAGTCAAATAGATGATTTTTCGTTGGATGATGAAGAGCCTGAAACTGATTTAGCAGATAAGGAACAGACCGAGGATATAGATGATTTTGTATTAGATGAAACAGAACCTACGATTGATGATTTTTCGTTAGAGGAAGAACCTACAGTTGATGATTGTTCATTAGATGAAGAGGAAGAACCTAAACTTGATGATTTTACTTTAGAGGACACAACAA
>JAFXWR010000310.1 GCA_017542725.1 Lachnospiraceae bacterium
GCGTAATATCTATTAAAATCTCATTATTCACATAAGCTGGTTCTGTAATTTCAATATTTAATTGGTCTATATCTAATTCATATTTCTGAACAAGTCCATATAAATACTCAACTATATCAACATCAGCCTTTATATCAAAACGAGATACATTAATTGAAACCGTTTTTCGATTATTCTCTTTATTCCATCTATTCAAATCCTGACAAACTCGTTCCCATACATAGAAATCAAGTTCACTTATAAAGCCTGCATCCTCTAAGGCAGGTACAAATTCTCCCGGTGAAATCCAACCCAATTTTGTATGATTCCATCTGCACAGCGCTTCAGCACCAATTAATACTCCACTAGAATAATCTACTTGTGGTTGATAATAAACTTGTATCTCTCCATTTGCAATAGCAAACTTTAAATGTCCTACAACATCTGACATCCATTTGCCTTTTTGCCATTGATTAGGGTTATAAAACTCATAACCTTCTTTCTTTGTTTCTCTTACTTTTAATTCTGCTACTCTTGCTAAATCTATCATGTGGTCTACATTAACATTAGTATAATCCTCTTCCGTTAAAGTATAAATACCACAACATAGTTGTACTATTAGTTCTTTACCTTTATCTACAAAATAATTACGAATAGGTAACATTACTTCTTGTTTATATTTTGTTATTAAATCAATATCATTTAGTTTATCAAATACTACAATATGGTCACTTTCTACCCTACAAACCAATTCGTCTTCATGTAAAATGGCTTGTATACGCTTAACCATAGCTTTTAACATTTCATCACTAGCTTTTAATCCAAAGTTATTATTGATGTATTTAAAATCTCTAATGTTAATATACAAGATTACATATCTGTGATTAGGTTTATTCCTAAGAATCTCTTCAACACGGTCACGAAATCCTGTCATACTGTATGCCCCTGTTAAAGAGTCTTTATTGATTAACTGAGTTACATATTCTTCATTTTTAATTTGTGTGACTTTATGACGTACAACAAAACTTAAAATTACAACACCAAAAATCAACACTATGAAAAATACAAAAGGACCTGCAGTATACACATAATCATCAAACGTATACTTATATAGTTTACGAGAAGTATAATCTAAAACAATAGCTTGTCGCTCTGTATCTGTAATACTAGCAATACCCTCGTTTAACTTTTCTATCAAAATCCGACTTTCTTTTGTATCTAACGCACCAACTCGAAAATCTACTGTAAATAAATTAGTAGTTAGTTCTACTAAATCTGAATAAGATGGTCTCTGTAGTACATAACTCCAAATATATGCATTATTTAATAAAGCATCTACATAACCTAACCTTAGTGAAGATACACATTCAGAAACAGTATCATAGTATAAAATTGTCATATTAGGGTACATTTCTTTTATAGTTTCAGCTACACCTTTCTGAGAACTTAGCATACCCACTACAACTTTATCTACTTCTGTTATATTCTTTTCTTTAAGTGTTACAAAAGTGAATGGCATATTGATAAAATTATCAGAAACAATAGAATCGTTCCCTTTTGCACTTGTGATTGGACTTCCAAAAGGCAATACTAAATCATAATTAGGGTTATCAAGAGCCTGTTTTAAACTAGGTTCTGTGATAGCCCTATATTCTACGTTTATTGATGCTGACTTAGCAGCGGAGTTCATTAAATCAACCCCAATACCCGTTATATTTCCTTCGGTATCTGTATAAAACATTGGACATCTATCAGGAGTAACACCAACTACTATTGTATCTGATACATCCTCTGTATACGATGCATAGGAAATTAAACTCGAAAAACTAAAAAATATTCCTATAAATAATGCCAATAAATATATAGACTTTTTCATTATAGTAAAACCCTTTTTACTCTTTATACAAACAATCGAATAATTATACTTCTTTTATTCATTTTATCATACTGTAAACGAGTAAAATTTTCAAGACTCCTAGAACCATGCTGCTTACATTAGCTGATTTCTAGCATACTATTTTTAATCACATTTACCACAAGCAATTGCATTATTAGCAAAATCATCTATTTTCTGCAATTTATGTTTCTTAATCCACTTATCAACATCAAGGGGACAAAGAGACCTACCCTCATACATGGAAATTGCCCCATTCTTATTTACAATAATAAAGCCATCATAAGTTGTTTCAAATACTTTCATCCTAATATCAACCTCTCAATCCATATCGACTTAAATAATCCTTTGGTTTATGTAGTTCTTCCATTAATTCTCTAATACGCTTTTGTTCTGCTATTTCTCGCATTTTCTCTTCAAAACGTTCTTGGTCTATTTTAAGTTCTAGTTTAAAAATATAGTTTTTAACTAAACCAATTCGTGTTTTTAAAGTAGCGGATATAGTATCTAAATCACTACTTGCTTTATTTAACATTTCAGTAGCTTTAACTAATTTTTCTATCTCACTTGTAGATAATTCATAGGATGCAGGGGACAAATTCTTCCAATATTCATAATAATCTACTAATTCACCAATAGCTTCTAAGGCTTGGTTAATTTCATTCTGATTACTTTCAATTCCTTTATATTGTACTTCGTATTTTTCTTTTAATGCTAAAGCACCCTCATATAAATTCTGATATGCCATTGTAAAATCCTTTCTATTAGTTATACTCTAGTTGTTTACCTATATCTTCAAGACTGATAGGTGTGTAATTTATCTGTTCAACAGATACATTAAAATATCTATTTCCATCTTTCCATTTTCGCCCTATAAGACCATAATTAAATCTATGCAAATGACCATGTATATTCAAATAAGGACATTCTGGTGGCATATATCCTATTGGTTCATGGGAAAGCCATAAACAACCATTTATCATAATAGGCTTATCATATAAAGAA
>JAFXWR010000311.1 GCA_017542725.1 Lachnospiraceae bacterium
ACATTATATTTTTTTGATCCGCATAAAACCGAATGCTCCAAAATATGTGGTGTACCTTTGCTACTATTAACTGGCGTTTTGAATGCAATATTGAAAACTCTATTCTCATCATCGCAAACAAACAACACTACTTTGGCATTGGTCTTAATATGCCTTAATTCTACTATTTCAAGATTTTGCTCTTTTACAATAAAATCATTCAAAATCTCATATTTAGTTTCATTATTATTATTTAATCTAAACATATCACAACTTGATCTGTCCAAGCACAAATGCTTTAAACAAACTTAAATCCTCTCTTATATACATATATGGTTTATATATATTTCTTGTAACACACGGAATATCATAAGGTCTATTAATTCCCAACTTTTTAGCCATCATATTAATTCTTGTCAAATGAAACTCACTTGACATAAATCCAATATTTAAAAAGTCTAAATCAAAATAGTCGTTGACATTCTTAAATGGTCTAGTAATAATGTTTTCTCTAGCATTTCTTTTCATAATATCTTTTTTTATCACATTGAGAGAATTTAATACATTCTCACTTGTGTTAATTGATTTTGCTTCAATCAGTATCCTACTATCATCGATTCCCCTATCTTTCAAATAATCTCTCATATACAATGCTTCTTCTATAAGTTCATTGCTTCCTCTTGCACCAGTTAAAACAAATTTACACCTTGGATAAATTTTTGAGTACTCTACAGCTCTTCCAATTCTACTATTTATAATCTCGGTCTTATTTTCTGACACTCCAGCTCCAAACACTATAATATAGTCGAATCTTTGATCTTGCTCATCTAAGTATTTTTTAGGATATAGTATATTGAAAATGATCAAGGATATAATCCCCAAAAAAAAGAATATAGAAAACACTTTAATGAATATTCTTATAAAAGACGGAGCCCTCTCTTCTTCATCTAAAGGTCTCTCATCCATATAATACAATAATATAAATAATACGAATGCCGTAGCGAAAACCGCATTCATACTAAGACTAAATGTCATAAAGATATCACAAAATATTGTGTATATAAGTACTACAGCAGCTAACAAAATATAAATATATTTTCTTATAATGCTAATCACTTGACCTCAATATGTCCAAAACTTCCACAGCTTTGTCAAATTTCACTTTTAATTTTTGCTTTGAGTGCGGACATGACTCTATCTTTTCATTCTTTTCTATATCGTACATCTCAACAACTTTTATTTTTACATTTGTAAAATCCGGTTTCATGGCAATTAATTCATCACCGACAGAAAATTTATTTTTTTGTTCTAAATAAGCATATTCATCGTCAACTTTTTCTACAGTCCCATAGTAAGTCGCGCCTACGACATACGTGTTGCTGTCATAAATCTGCGATGACTCATCAGGCTTTCCAAAATAAAAACCAGTTGTGAATTCTCTATAAGTACACTTATTGATTTCTTCATTGTACTTATCTATATTCTTTAGATATAGTTCTTTACTTTCATAATAGTCGTCTATAGCTTTTCTATATGTCCTTGTCACAGTTGCTATATAAAGTGCAGTTTTCATACGACCCTCTATTTTCAGCGAGTCAATTCCTGCTTCAATCAGTTTATCAATATGTCCTATCATATTTAAATCTTTTGAGTTAAAAATATATGTGCCTCTCTCAGTTTCCATCACAGGCATATATTCACCCTTTCTCTCTTCTTCTTCAAGAAGCATATACTTCCATCTGCAAGGGTGAGTACACTCTCCATTATTTGCTGATCGTCCAGTCATAAATGCTGAGAGAAGACATCTTCCAGAATACGAGATGCACATGGCACCGTGAACGAATGCCTCTATCTCAACTGAGTCATTAACTTTCGACTTTATTTCTTTAATTTCCTCAAGAGATAGTTCTCTCGCTAATACCACTCTCTTTATTCCTAAATCTCTAAAAAAAGAAACTGTCTCATAATTGGTCGTGTTTGCTTGAGTAGATAAATGAATATCAATTCCTTCAAATATACCTTTTGCTACATTTATAAGTCCAATATCAGATATCAGTACAGCGTCTGGTTTTATAGCATTTAATTCCCTAAAATATTCTTTTGCCTTCTCTATATCTTCATTATGAGCATAAATGTTTGCTGTGACATAAACTTTAATTCCTCTGCTATGAGCAAGTTTTATGCATTCTTTCATATCATCAATAGTAAAATTTTTTGCATTTGCCCTTAGAGAAAAGCTTTCTCCGCCAATATAAATTGCATCCGCTCCATAGCGAACTGCAATCTTGAAAGTCGACACATCACCAGCCGGTATTAATAATTCTACTTTTTTATTGATACTGATAGACCATCTCCTATGTCAAAAATATATGTATTGAAATCTTTGTCATTAGTAATGCTTTTCAAAAACTCTCTCATCCTTTTATGTATCGTTCTGTCTCTTTTTTTAATTAGATATTTAGATTCAAGTATTTCACCATCTTTAAAAATATTATCAGATATTAGTACAGCATTTCTCTTCATCAGCCTTTTTATATCATCTATCCAATTAATGTACTGACCTTTTGCCGCATCTAAAAATACAAAATCAAACAACTCTTTTTCCGGATTTTCTTTCAGGTAAATTCCCGCATCACATTCTATAAGTTTGATTTTTGACTTATCAAAATACTTTTCAATATTATTTCTTGCGGCAACTATCCTACTTTCAAAATCTTCAATAGTCACTATACTTGCTTCCTTACATACTCTATGCATAATCAATGTCGAGTAAGCTATTGCGGTGCCGATTTCCAATATAGTAAGTGGCTTTTTCATACCTAACATAAGTCTCAAAAAATCTCTTGTCTCATCTCTTATTATTGGCACATCATTTTCTTTTGCGTATTCCTTTAATTTTAAAATA
>JAFXWR010000312.1 GCA_017542725.1 Lachnospiraceae bacterium
AACTACTGTCGCAGTTGATTCTGTTGGTATGACATAAGTTTTAATTCCATAATGTCTATATTTTTTTAGTTCGATCTGTAGAGTCACATCTGTTCCATCTTTTGTTGACTCTATTTGATTTATGCTTTCAATTGCTACTTTTTTATTTGTGTTAAATATTCGTGAATTGTTTTGCTTAACTCTTGTAATAACAAATTGAAAAGGCTTGCCTTTCAATTTTTCAATTTTCTTTATAAAGTAATTAGCATCTTTGTATGAGCCTTTGTACACCGCAAATGGGTATTTTGTGTTTGGGAGTAGTACATCAAACTTGATTGTTTCCAAACCTTCTTGTTTTAGTATGTTTATCTCGCCTTCATTCAATAATGTTATTGTGGTGTTTTTCTTACTTCCTGATATAGTAACTTTTTTAGGTGTAACAGGAAGTAAAATGTTTTTTAAATAAAATAAATACATTATGCATATACCCCTTCTGCTGCACTTTGCATTCCTTGGTTGACACCTTTTACGAGGTAGTCAATTATAGAGTCTGCGTCAGTGTCTTTGCTTATGTTCTGATTAATTCCGCCCATATCTATTTTAATTTCTGCAGTAGTAAATCTATTGATTGTTTCCTGTTCTGCTAAATCTTTTAAGTATGCCATTTCTTCATCATCTGTGTTCAGAGTCTGTTCGATTCCTGATGTTGATTGTGCTATTGAACCTATGTTTTGGCTGAGTAGGCTATCTTGTCCGAGTGCAGGATTTAGCACACTATCAATGCCTGATGTGATGTCATTTACTATTCCATCACCCCATGCTGCACCTTCTCTAAATGATTGCCCTATCCAATCTTCCTTTTGGAACGATTCAAGCGGATTTTTGTATTCAAGTTTTGAATCGTATGCCGCCTGTTCTTTGGCTCTGAAATCTTCAGCTGCATTTGTTATGCCGCTTACATCAATGTCTATAAATGGTAGTATATTTAATTTGTCGACTATGCCCTTTACCACTTCCATTACAGTTGCCATTAAACCCCAGAAGTGTCCTTGTAAATCTTTTATAATGTTTACGATTCCTGCATAAAGGTTATAAAAGACCGCACCGACAAAATCTATAACATTCATAACGGTTTGTTTTACTACATTAAGTCCGCCAGTTATTAAACCGAAGAAACTTCCGGCAGCACCTGTCATTTCTGCTATTTTTTGTAAAATAATTATAATAAGTCCAATGAGAGCACCTACAGCCGCTATGATCCATACTATCGGACATGCTGCTAATGCTGCATTAAAACCTACTTGTGCTACGGTTGCAGCTATTGTTGCTGCGGTTTTTATGCCTTCTGCTACGGTTGCTATTCCAAGTTGTACGGCATATAATCCAAATGCTGCAGCGACTCCGAGTACTATGTATTGTAGCCACGACCAATTATCGACTATAACTTGTGCTATTTGCATTGCTACATCAATTACTTGTGATGCTCCTACTAAAATCAAATGCACAGCATCCGAGAATGCATTCATAACTGTTTGTATTGTTGACCAGTTTTTTGTTAGCACGCCGTTTATCGCCTGTAGTCCTTGCTGAATTTGTCCTCCCATCTGTTCTTTCAAATCACCCCAAGCATTTGCCAGTGATATGATTTTTCCTTCTGGTGTATTGGACATTTTTTCATAGAGTCCATCCCACGATTCTGCTATTATGCTATTTATGACAGTTGCCTTCTGCATGTCATCTGACATTGTCGCATAACTTTCGCCGAGTTCTTCTACGAGTTGCTGTTGAGTAGCCGTGCCTTTAAGTATTGCTTTTTGGGTGTCGGTTACTTCAAAGCCTTTTTTAGTCATTGCGTCATATGCACCTGTAGTCATTTTGGCTATATTGGTTGCATAATCTACGAGAGCCTTACTGTCTAATGCTCCACCACCTGACATTCCTGCAGCATAATTTGTCAATGTATCCATCATTGACTCTATCGCATCTGTATCTTTGAAATAAGTCGCAAATTCTGCACCTGCTGCTATCATTCCTTCATCGCCGTACATTCCTTGCGATTGTATTTCTTTTGACTTTGCGAGTATTCTGTCAAATGATGCCACGGCATTGTCACTTGTATTCTGCAGTACTGCCATTAGTTGAGTTTCAGCATTTCTTTGGACATTGTAAGCCTCTATTGAACTGTTTATCGTATCTGTTATTGCACTTACTGCCATTCTTCCTGCTTGGGTTATAATATTTCCCATTACATTCGAGAACACGAGTGCACCTTTTGTCAATCCATTAAATGATTGACTATTTACATTTTGGAGTTGGCTATTAAGTTCTTCACATGCCAATTGGCTGTCTTGAACTGCACTCTCAAATGCATTTACTGTATCTGTATCAAAGCCTGCGTCAGTTGCAGAGTCGACATTTCTCATGACAGTCATCATAGTACCGAGATTGTTATTAATTCTGTTAATAACACTACTCATGTTATCTACGATTGATATTTGAGTTTTTAAACCTTTACTTTCTGCCACGATTTTTTATCTCCTGTTCTTGTTTTTTCCTTGCTTTCGCATAAATGTCGGCTGCTGCTATGACAAATGCTTTTTCTTGATTGTCCATCTTTAAATATTCGCTGGGTAGTATGTGTAGTTTAACGAGGCACCAGTATGCATATCCAGCGTCGGTGTCCGTTTCAATTAGTTTTTTGCTTCTTGTATTTCTTCCTCTACATCTGTTATTCCACAGAGTTCTTGGATTTTCTGTTCGAGTTTTCCGAGTTCCCCTGTGTCATCCACCATTGCATAAAGCAATGATCTTGCGTCCTTAACTCCATAACTATCTTGCAATTCAGCATTGTTAAGGTTTGGCTCTACACTGCTTGCGATTACTAAATTAATCAAGTAGTTATTTATATCGAGTTTAGGTCTGAACATGTTCTTCTTACCTTCAATTGGAACATCAATTGTTGAATT
>JAFXWR010000313.1 GCA_017542725.1 Lachnospiraceae bacterium
AATTATAAAGGTATGCTTTCTATAAATGGTATGAGTTACAATGATAGAAGTGGTAAGTATGCGAATTCGGCGATAGTTGAAACTGTAACGCCGGAAGATATATTGGGCTCGCAAGCTTCGCCCCTACGTGATGATGCAACATTGTCATTAAAAATGATTGAGTTCCAAGAAATTATTGAGAAGCGAGCATTTGAACTTGAAAAGGGATTTATACCATATGTGACGAGTGATGGTAGTGACATTTGCCATGAAGAAGTATTTAAAGGGCAGGCGAAGTATAGTGAGAAACTTAAATCGGTGTTTGATGATTTGGGGTTAAAGTTTAATATTAACGAAGATATCGAGAAGGCTCTGCAACATTTTAACAAAATTATCCCAGGATTTTTTTCGGGCTCGCAAGCTTCGCCCCTACGAGAGGCATCGCAATATATAATTGCTGGTGTTGAGACAAGGACAAGCAGCCCGGTGAAACTGGATAGGGATGAGAATTATATGTGTAATGTGCCAAATTTCTACCCTTGCGGAGAAGGCTTAGGCCATGGTGGTGGAATCATTTCCTGTGCAGCAGATGGTGTAAAAGTAGCAATGAAGATTTGCGAAAATATGCTAAAATAGGGCATTTTATAACCACTATATATAGTGGTTGTATTTTTGTAAAAAAATGCCGATTTTACTTGACTTTTTGCGATTTTATATTACAATATATGACTAGAGGGCGTGAAAGTCCAATAAATTCAATAGGCAATATGCCTATATATAGGAGGATAATATGAATAAAGCTGAATTAATTGAGAAGATTGCTGAAGCTACTGGATTAACTAAGAAGGATAGTGAGGCATCTGTAAATGCATTTGTAGAGACAATCCAATCATCACTTAAGGGCGGAGAAAAGGTAGCTATAGCTGGATTTGGTACATTTGATGTATCTAATAGAAAGGCTAGAACTGGCAGAAACCCACAAACTGGTGAAGAGATTAAGATTGCTGCTTCTAAGACTCCAAAGTTCAAAGCTGGAAAGTCATTTAAGGACATGATGAACTAATTAATGAGACTAGATAAGTACTTAAAGGAAGCAAGAATTATTAAGAGAAGAACAGTGGCAAATGCCTTATGTGATAGCGAAAAGGTATCCGTAAATGGCATTGTCAAGAAGTCATCATACGAGGTAGTGCTTGGAGATAAGATTTCAATTAAATATGGAGATAATGAAATATCTCACGAGGTTGTAACCTTACCATATGAACGGAAGAAGAAAAATTAAAAGGGTCCTAATGGTGCTTGCATTCGTTGTATTGGTCGCAATGATTAGTTTTTCATATAAAGCATTTGTCAACAAGACAGCAGAGTATGAAAATAAGGTCAGTAGAATCGAAGAACTGCAGAAACAGATAGCAGATGAAGATGAAAAGACGAAGCAACTGAAAAGGCAAGACAATAGTGTCATAACAAATGAAGATATTGAGGCTATTGCCAGGCAGGAACTTGGACTTATCAAAAGGGACGAAATCGTTATAAGGCCAAATTAGTATAAAGGGTGCAAAAGCACCCTTTTATTTTGTAGTAATTTAGGATTTATGATATAATTTAAATATGCATCATATATTTGTAAATGAAAATATAGTCGATTTGACAAATAAGTCTGTCACACTAACCACAGAAAATGACGCGGAGACATTTAATCACCTAGTAAAGTCACTAAGAATAAGAGAAGGAGAGAAAGTTCTTTGTTCTTTAGTTCCATTTGCGTCTTCGTTTGATTACTTGTGTGAAGTTTTAAATGTTGCAGATAACAAAGCTATACTAACAATACTTGAAAAAATGGATTCACGAGAATTGCCGGTTTCAATAAATTTATATCAGGGTATAAGCAAAGCTGATAAGTTAGAATTTATTGTAGAGAAGGCTGTGGAACTTGGAGTAAATAGCATTACCCCACTCGCGACTGAATATTGCATAGCAAAAATTGATGATAAGAAAAGTGATAAAAAAATAGACAGACTTAATAAAATTGCAAAATCTGCAGCAGAACAGAGTAAGAGACATATTGTACCTAAAGTGAGAGAGCCTATAGAGTTTTCCGATTTGGCAAATGATGCAAATTCAAATGATTCGACATATAACTTGTTGTTTTATGAAAATGCATCTGGAATTAAAGACACTAAAAAACTGTTGCAGGATATAAAACAAAAAATAGTAGATAATAGGGATGTGCACATAAATGTGATAATTGGACCAGAGGGTGGCTTTTCAAAAAAAGAGATAGAACTGGCTGAAAGTAAAGGCTTTAGGATACTAACACTTGGAGACAGGATACTTAGGACTGAAACTGCAGCAGTGACAGCATTATCTATACTTATGTACGAGATGTCATAAATATTGCCATTATAAAATTGAAAAAAATATTAAGTTGTGATAAAATAAGATGTCAATAATTAACACATTAAAAGGAGATAGATATGGTAATAGGTTTAAAAGGTGATAACTCTAAACTTAAAAATTTGTACAAGGAATTGGAACTTAAGGAAGTTAAACCAAACACATTTGAAGAACTTGAGAGTGCTATAAAAGAAATAGATGGCAAAACAGTGATTTCAAATTATAATGAAATAATGGTATTTGAAAAACCAACTGCTGACTTGATTGAAAAGAGAATGCATGTATTGGCGGCTGTATCAAAGTGCAAGAAAAATATTTACCTTGCACTCACAAAAGCTGATCCAAGTCTTGATAAAATACATCTTGACTTAAGTATCTGCACTAAGATGGCCACAAAGGATATTAAAGTGATTGAAGAAATTTATAATTTCTGCAACACTGACCTTCCATATAATGGTAAGCTTTCTGATGATGAGTATGCAGTAAGAGTTCATGGAGAGAATAGAGCAGAAGCAAGGTCAGTTTCTGATATTAAAAAGTTAATTAAGTAGTTAGTAAAAAAAAATAGTTCCCAAGTAGGAACTATTTTTTTAATTTCTTTAACTCTTCAATTATTGCCAAATCTGATTCTGTAATTTTTAAGTTGCTATCAACTACATTTCCATTTGGATAAGTAATTTTTACATCAAGCACTGTGTCAACTGGAAAACCATTTTTTTGAACTGCTTTTATAAATTGGGGAAACTTAGGATGGTTCTTACTAAATTTTGCCCAAAGTCCACCAAGCTTTAACATCATACCTATATCCATATTGTGCCTCCTTACATTTTATAATTATAGCACAAAAATAAATTTAAAGAAACCTTGGCATTAATTTTATTATTTAATGGGACGACATTTTGTCACCCGGTGGATAATTATTTTTTAATTGTGTTATAAAATAGTATGTGGTATAATTACAAAACAATTTAGTTTTGGAGGATGAGTTATGAATAAGAATTTGGTTATTGAAAAGACAAAAGAATTAGTTGCGGCTCAGAGCTGTTTTGGGGAATTGAAGGATTTGGCAAATGCATGGCTTAATTCTGTAGATAAACCTGATGAGAAAGAGAAATTTGATAAGTATATTGAGTATTTGAAGGGCAGTGTTTCTTCTATAGATTCTTGCATCGGATTCTTGAAATCAGATATGGGAAAGCAGGTTTATGGGGACAAGATTACAGAGGTTATAAATGCTGCTGAATCTGCAAAAAAAGGTGGCGAAGACACATGCATTTGCCCAGCTTGTCAGGCTGGAAAAGCCATACTTAATGACCTAAAATAATCAAAAAAACTTGAAAAATTAGTAATTTTGTTATTGACAAAAGCCTAAAATTGTTATAAAATATGAAAACTTGCCGATAATTTTTCGGCAGTTTGTTTTTTTGACTTTACATAATATGTAAGTGTCACATGGACAGGTATCGAAGTGGTCATAACGAGGCGGTCTTGAAAACCGTTGGGCAGCAATGCCACCAGGGTTCGAATCCCTGCCTGTCCGCTCGTAGGGGCGCAAGCCTCTATTCTGTACAATGAAAATAGAATAAACACACAAACCCGAAAATTTATTTAGTAAAGAACGGATAAGTTGAGAGAACAACTATAAAAACTAGTCAGCGTAAATAATTAACTTTCACTTCGTTAAAGTGGAAGTAATACTGCTCATAAACAAATCTATTTTGCAAACAAGTTTGCAAAATGATTTATTCGCAGTATAAAGTTTTTCTAAGCACTACGTGCTAAGAAAAACTATTAACAAGAGAGTTTGATCCTGGCTCAG
>JAFXWR010000314.1 GCA_017542725.1 Lachnospiraceae bacterium
ATGGGCTCGCATAGCTCGCCCCTACGAAGCAATAAAATAGGGGCTTAAAGCCCCTTAATTAATCGTCTGAAAATCTAAAGTTTATGCAGTAAGTTTCATCAAGTGTAAGACCATATTCTCCCGGATCAGTCCTACTGAGTCTGCATGTCTTGCCATACTCGTCTTTTATGCCAAAATCTATCCACTGGGTCTTCACCCTTTTGCCTCCATCATCAAGTTTATCACTCTGGAATTGCCATACCTGTTCCCCGTCTATTTTTTTCCTTCTTACAGGCACCTCGTATATATTGACAAGTGTAGCACCATTGCCAAAAAGCCAATAATTACCAGTTTTATCCTTTTTCACATAGTTTTCTCTTGATATTCTATTGCCTGATGACTCTACGGCCGCAAAAACAGGGTACACACCCTCTTTAACCCAATCACTTATCTTCCTTAATACTATATAATCGTTTTTTACATTTTCGTGGTTTCTATCAGGTCTAGCCCAAGTATTTGCTGGGTCAGTAACTATATACTCTGGCTGATGGTCTACAACTTCTGCATACTCGCTATCAGAATATCCAAGAAAAACTAGACCAAGTCCTAGTGCAGGGTCGGCCCTTAATTGTAAGCCATTTTGATAATATTTCTTTTTATAAAGCCCTTCGTGCTGGCCACTTGCCTTAGATGCAAATGTGTAATCATCATCAGCAAATGATACCCTATCCTCGCCAAGATTTCTTTTACCTAAGATAATATTTCCTTCATTATCCTCATCTACACCCTCGCTAAAATAATATATAGACTGCGTGCTATTATCAAATTGTTCATAGAGTTTTGTGCCTGAAGATTTGTCTACACTTACATATTGTCTACTTATGATAAAATCTTTTCCATCCGTCTTTTCTGCATCTATGCAATCTATATATCTTCTAGTTTCTTTATCAACTATACAAAGACCCGTCTTCATTATTCCTTGCTTGTTGAAAATATAGTAGTTGTTGTTGATCTTTTTCATCTCGCCTTTTACTATATTTCCGCCGCCCACAGAATAAAACCATCTCTCTATCTCTTGGTCGTGGTCATCAAGATTTTGTTTCATAGAAGGAACTGCAAATTCCCACTCTCTCCTTGCAAGGCGACCTTTATCAGCCTCATCCTCCATATAGTACTTTTTAGTTTGAATTAAGCCATCCAAATTATTTACATCAAGAGTATCACTATCCCAACCTTCAACCATGACACCATTTTCATCAAAGGCATAATGCTTACCATTAATCACTTTGGTATTGAACTCACCTACGCGGTCTGCTTGAACCTTTTTATTATCGCCTGGTCTAAAGTAGAACCAAAGAGTCTGTCTGAGATAATATCTATCTTCAACTGAACCATCCTCATAGGCAGTCCATCCTTCACGAAGCACTCCGTCTGTCTCATCACCAGCATAGTAGCAATATCCCATGAATGGATCATTGTCTACATCATACTCATCGTATCTATTTCCTTGCTCATCTATCCAACCCGAAAGCATCTGACCG
>JAFXWR010000315.1 GCA_017542725.1 Lachnospiraceae bacterium
ATTACAGACAAGACTTTATAATTTAATGGATAAATCTGTAGATATGCAAATACATTGTGCATTATATGAAATGAATAGTAATGATGGATGGCATGGCAATAAATTACCTAGATATTGGGTAACGATTGGAAAGAACATAGTATTTGATTATCCCAAGAATTTTGTGGGTACAAAAGTCGGAGAGATACAACATTATCCATATATTACAGACATTGAAGATATAAGTAATTTAATTGAATCTTATATACAAAGACCAGTAGAAGATATATTAACTCCTTTTGAAAAGGATAAATGGGGCATTACAAATATTTTACGGGTTTGTGATAGACGAGTAGGTAAAAGAAGTTTACGAAAATTGAGGGATGTCACAACAGATGACGTATTATTAGGTGTAATAGATAAGCGGTTAGGTGAACTAGCCGTGTAAGACATTCAGCAAATATTCAAAATGGTGCGTTATATAAGAGAATTGCAAGAGAGTCTATTTTTGTAGGCATCTTGTAATAATATATGGGTCAATGCAGAGGATGGTAGTTAGTGCGTAAAGCTAAAGATAGTAGTGAGAGTGCTATTAATGTTGCAGCTATGGAGGTCGTTACTCCCTTGACCTAATCAAATAAAATCAAATCGAAGAGAGGTATGATTATGCAAACATTTTTGAGAGGACTATTAAAATATTTTGGAGTATTTTTCTTAGCCATAGTAGCAGGGGTAATAATAATGTTACTAGGCACAGGCGTATTGAGCTTGTTTTTTGGAATTGAGAGCATAGGTGTAACTCTTAAGCAATATCTTTTTGATTGCTTTATATTAGGGTGTTTCTTATTTGCCTTTGGAGACTATATGCCTATTGAATGGTATTAATCAAATATAAACGGAAGAGGTATCAAAATGACAAATAGAGAAGTATTAAATACATTAAATAATCGAGAACTAGGTATATTGATGCGTAGTCTATTATTTAGACCGAGTGATTGGGTAAAAGGAACATACGCACAACAACATTCTACACCTTCAGAGTTAAAGATAGAAACTTGGCTCAATGAACCTGCTGATGACTATAAAAATGTATGGGATTATGTACACGCAGTAAATAGTGAATGGGAATCTTATAAGCAAAACCATCCAGAAAGTTATGCAGAAATGGCAGCTAATAACTAAGTATAAGAGAATATATTATGTCAAAAAGAAGTGTAGGGCTAGATAAAGCAAACACTAGAGATAAAGTGAGTGTTCTGTGGGGGAAAAGAGAATGAGGGTAGTAAAAACGGTAGATGTATATTTAGACGTTGAGAATGAGAAAGACCAAATAGAAAAATATCGTAAAGACCCTAGTCTTGTAGAAGTTGGACACGTTTATTTTGAAAATAAGTGGTGTATACAGTTTGAAAAGGTGATACAGAAAAGAGGTTGATTATGGCATCTGAGTCTATTACACATATTGATGAACAGAATGATTATAACAAGAGTGAGCTTCTTGGAACAATAAAAGACATTATAGCTACATTTTTTAGTACAATACTTATTATAATTATATGGATTTGTATGATGATAGTTTTGATACGTAAAGATGTAAATGGTTTTGGTTCAGAAGTTCTTACTCCGATTCTTTATGATACAAAGGTTAATTGGATTTTACCAAAAGGTTCTATTGAAGAACAAGAATTTAAAGCAGAGTATAGAAAAGAATATCCGAAGGATTATTCAAAGAGACCAAAGGGTTCTGTAGAAACTCTCGAAGAGGCTAGGGTGTATGTAGAGGATTTGCAAGACTATTGTGAACAGTTAGAAAATGAAAATGATACGTTGAAACAACAGCTTTTTGAGTTAGAGAAAAAGTAAAATAACGGAGGACTAAACAGATGGATGCAGGAGTAAAGTTAGTACTGACAATTTTATCATTCGTTGGCATAGGTCTATTACCAGCATTACTCGGTATGGATGGAGTAGCAAACATTTTAAGTAATGGTGCTGATGAACTAATAGCATTTGGTAACTTTCTATTAGTACATGACAATGCACTAATAGTTGCTAAGATACTTGTCTTTGGTATGTTTGGATGCTTTGCATTATATACTTTGATAGGTGTTGTAGCGTACATAAAGGGAGAATTATTTTAACTAAGATAACTAACAACCCCCTTCCTTTAAGCGAAATGTAGAGACTTTGCAAGGCTATTGTGAACAGTTAGAAAATGATACGTTGAAACAATAGCTTATTGAACTAGAGAGAACAAAATAAAGGAGAAAATAAATGGGCGAAGAGGTAAAAAAAGATACTGGTATTAATCAGATGGTAACTGGTACGGAATTACATGTTGGTCATCGTGGTGCTTTGGGTTTTACGTGTGATGAAAGTAAATATCCAATAAAGGATAGTGAGTTTGATTTAGGTAATAGTGAAATCGCTATTGCACCTAATAAACGTCAAGCTATTACTGAGTATAGACTTTCTATAAAGGGTAAACGCTTTCGTCCTGTAATAGCCACAATAGATTTTCATAAGGTACATGATTTGTATTTGGAATTATGCTATGCCTATTATATGCTTCGTTTGGGTGAGTATGATTTTGTTAGAGTTATCAATTTACCCAAGAGGAATTTAGAGGGTTTATTGAATAGAGGAACAGACGAATGGCCTAATCCCCATGATATACAGACCACAAATGGCGTATTTCTATTTGAACTAGAGTCTAATGGTATGTTGCAAGATATAATGGTGTATTTAGCACAGCTTAGAATAAATGATGAATTGTGGACAGTAAAAGCAATTGATGAAAATACACCTCGTTATAGTCCTAAAGAAATAGAAGCAGTTTTTGAGTTGTTTTATTACGAAGGTATTTAAGAAAAGAGGACAATAATGCGTTGTTATAATTGTAAAGCATCTTGTACGGTACATTATTCTGAAAGCTATGAAACAGATTGGTATTGTCATGCTGGTGTTTCAGAAGATGAAATGAATGAAGATAGAAATGGTGATTTGGGTTGTAATCTAAAGGCTAAAACTATACAAGAACGAATTAATTTTAATGAGCGAGCATGGTTAAAAGATAAAGAAGATTTTGTAAATTGGATGCAAAAGCAAGGAAATATATAAGAAAGAGGTATTGGGATGAAACAGCAAAAGTTGTCTATGACAACTAAACGTAAACCACAAATATTGTGTATAGGAGAAGGTAGACGCACACAAGAATTGATAAAATATCTTTTAGATAATCCTACAGAAGTCGTTATTGATTTAAAGGATAGGCAGATACCACCTGATATTGTAATTTATGATGAATTACAGGACTTAAAGAATGATAAATCGAGAAATAGATGAAAATAAAGGGTAGGAGAGGTAATTATGGAAAAAACTTGGAATTTAACTTTGCAAGCATGGAAAGAAGTTGAAGTAGAAGCAAAGACAAAGGAAGAAGCGATTCAAAAAGCATATGATGAAGTAAATGCTATGGATTGGGATGGTTGTGAAGTAGTCGATAATATGGTTACAAATTTAGAGACAGGAGAGGTGTTCTATGTTAAAGATAGCAATTGATATTATAGGTTTTGCAATAATGGCAGTAGGTGTGTATCTTGAAGTAAAAACTTGTATTTTAATTAATAAGAACCCCAAACATGATGCAGGGGAGGCTTGTTTGTCAGTTTTTGTTTCGTTATTGCCAATATTAATAGGTGCTACACTATTCCTATGTAGTGATTTAGTAATACGATTTTTAACAAACCTATAAAAGTATTTAGACTACTGATAAATCAAGAAGTATTTGAGAAGACGGTTAAATTATACGAAAGATGAGGTAATAAATCAATGAGAGAAGATGTAAGTCGTTATCTGATAATAGCTGGTATAATGTTGGTAGTTCTTGCAATTATAGGAAAGCTTTTTGTTCCTATGTCTAAATTAGTTTTGGCTCAGTTTAAAGGAGATACAGAACAATATGATGTAGCTCAGAATGAAGTAATGGAGGCTTATGATGAAATTTATGCGCCTGTAACTAATGTTGTAGATGCTGTTGAGGACGCAAAACAGACTAAAGAAATGCAACTACAAAAGGCTATTGAGAATGGTTACACTTTATTTGTCAATGGAAAAAGGGAACAGCTTGAAGATGTTGCTATCAAAAGATATAACTATTCTATAGATGACACTACTAAGTCAATATATTGTGAATCAAAAAACAGTAATAGCCTATGGTGGCTCTGCTTGTGCGGGTTATGCTTGGTTTTTGTTATAGTTACATTAAGAAGAAAATAAAATATGCTTAAATAGTAAGTAGGAGAATGGGTATAATGACAAATCAAGAAGTATTTGAACAGTACAATACTGAGAAATGGGTAATAGAACAAAATCTCTATTTTTTGTTGCAGTCCTATTGGGAAGAACATGGTAAAAAGGCAATAGAACAGGCAAAAAATGGATATATAACCAGTGAAATGCCTTATAATCCAGTAAGTTTCATCAAAGAATTTATGAAAGAAGAAACATTGTGTGACGTAGAGTATGCAGAGAAATCAAAAATGGATACTCTTAAAGCAAAAGAAGTAGTAACTATTGATGCGAATTTTGTGGAGTAATAATATGACTAATCAAGATAAAATCAATAAAGATTGGATAGAAACAACAAATGATTGTTTTAATAAAGGTGGTTTTCCAGAGGAGGTAAAGTGTCTTAATTGCAATCATAAAGAAAGTTGTGAGGGTTATTTTGAATTAGGTTTGCAACAGAGAATAAACCTATGAAAATTTGGACAGAATAAGTATTAAGTCAAGAAAATAGCTGATATGTTTAAAGAATTATTGAGGTAAGCAAATGATTTATATAATTGGTGATATTCATGCTGATATAGACATAAGGAAATTGAATACAAAGAATTGGCCTGAACAACGGAGTCTTACTAAAGAAGATTATTTGATTATATTAGGCGATTTTGGTTTAGTATGGGATGCTGAAGAATCAAAATTTGAGAAAAATTGGCTTGACTGGTTGAATGAAAAACCCTTTACTGTTTTGTTTATAGACGGAAATCATGATAATCATGAACGACTAGCTACGTATCAAGAGTATGATTGGCATGGTGGAAAGATACATAAGATTCGTCCGACAGTATATCACTTAATGCGAGGGTATGTATATGAAATAGAGGGTTATACATTTTTCACCTTTGGTGGTGCAAAGTCGCATGATATAACTGATGGAATACTTGAGCCAAATGATGTACGCATTAAGAGTTGGCGTGAACAAAATAAAATGTTTCGTATAAATCATGTGGAATGGTGGGAAGGAGAACTACCTACAGAAGAAGAGTGCAATAGGGGATTAAAGGTATTAGAGCAGTATAATAATTGTGTAGATTATATTTTAACACATGATACCTCAAATATTACTTTAAAAAAGTTCACAGATAAAATGGGTATACCACAAGAAGAAAGTGATATTTTAAAGGAGTATTTTGATAAAATAGAAAAGCTAGTAACTTA
>JAFXWR010000316.1 GCA_017542725.1 Lachnospiraceae bacterium
AGCATTTGATAGATACACAGCCTCAGCCCACAAAACTATTGTAGCTAATGTTTGATTTGAAAATGAGAAGTATCTCCATACAATACTATAATCAATATTTGATATAACAAGACCTGTGCCGAGTAACAAGATAGTAATTAGTATTCTATTTTTCCATTTTGATTGATCTATTTTAAACCAATCAGCTATAGTAAGTCTTGCAGATCTATAAGCTGTGTCGCCTGATGAAATAGGACAAACTACCACACCGAGTAAAGCAATTATACCACCAACCGATCCCATAGTTCTCATACATATATCATATACAGTACTAGAAGACATCCCCGATGCTTGCAAAGCTTCTCTAGTTTCATAACAAGTAACTCCTGCTGCTGCCCATACCAAAGCAATGATCCCTTCTGTTATCATAGCACCATAGAAAACTTTTCTTCCATGTTTTTCTTTCTGTATACATCTTGCCATAAGTGGTGACTGAGTGGCATGAAAACCTGATATGGCTCCACAGGCTACAGTTATAAGCATAAATGGCCACCATGGAAGTGTTGGATGCTGATTATAAAAATTATTCCAAATTTCTGGCATATGAAAATTTGGGTTAAAAAACATGGCGCCGCTTACACCAATAGCCATAGCAATAAGACATATTGCAAATAATGGATAAAGCTTTCCTATTATCTTGTCAATAGGCACAAAGACTGCTATGAAATAATAAATCATAATTATTACTAACCAATGTCTAGTGTCAAGAGTATTTGGTGTAATCAGCGCAAGTAAAGCTGCAGGTCCTTCTGTAAATACTACACCACACATAATTAAAAGTATGACAGAAAATACTCTCATCACGACTGCCATCTTTTTGCCTAAATACTCTCCTACAAGTTCTGATACGCTTGTTCCATTCTCTCTTTCTGATAACATACCGCATAGATAATCATGAACACCGCCTGCAAGAATACATCCAAATACTATCCATAAATATACAATAGGACCAAACACTGCACCGCTTAGTGCACCAAATATTGGCCCTGTACCTGCTATGTTTAAGAGTTGTATTAGATAAACTCTCCATAATGGCATCGGTATATAATCAACATTATCTACACTCTTGTATGCTGCTGTCTTTCTATCATCGGGGCCAAATACTTTTTCGACAAAGCTTCCATAAAAAATATAACCCAATATTAAAATGACAACTGATAATATAAATGTAATCATATTACTATACTACGCTCCTTTACACATTTTATTATACCATTTATATTATCATTATGGTATAATAAATAATTAAAAACGGGGTTTAAACCCCGTTTTACTTATTTTTGATACTTCACATTCTCTCCATAGATAGTTACGAAATCATTTTTCATAGAAATTGGTGTCCATCCAACCTCAGCACAGTGCTTTTGCATGTCCTCTGCTTTTTGAAGGTTGCCGTTTTCTCTTTCTAAGTCATCGCAGCACACCATAAATGCTTTAGACAAATATTTATTACCAGAAGTTGTAAATGTCGCCATACTGTAGTCTCCAGAAGTATTTCCAAATGCAAGCACAGGCTTTTGACCTATCTCTCTTTCAATTAGTTTAACTTTATTCATTTTCACATTCTTTATTTGGAATTCTCCATCAAGTATTACTCTGTCATCTGTTTTAAGTTGATACTCAAAACCGTCTTTATCTTCATTTGAAGCTTTTAATATATCATCTGAGCCTATAACCTGTCTCATTGGGATATTTAATGCCCCATCAACATATGCTCTTGTCAAAAATCTATCTGTGCCACTCACTACATATACAGTAAATCCATTTCTATTTAAATAATCTACAACTTGAACCATCGGTTGATAATAAGCATCTTTTGTTTTCATATTGGTATAATGAGGTTCATCTTGATTAGTATAATCTTTTACATATGCTAATATTTCTTCAGGAGTCATTCCCTTAAATGATGAAGCAACACATGTTCCGTGTTCTATAGGCATATTGTCATCTGCCTTGCCAGTTTCCATATAAACTTTTATTTTTGCAGCAACTTCTTTCTCGTAAGCTGATGCCTTATCTTTATATGTCTCGTCCTCAACTATTCTATGATATGCAACTCTGTGATCTAGATAAATTGGATTCGTTTCACAGAATAATGTTCCGTCAAAATCAAATACAGCCACCCGGTCCTTAACTGGTATAAAATCTTTGCTATTTTTATCCGTGATTCTCTTTATATAGTCAGGCAACTCACTTTTTAATTTTGAATCCTTGGTCCAAAGTGACAACGGATCATTTACATCTACATATTTTAAAATTGGTGATGATGCAATAGTATGTAATGGTTTCTTATTTAAAAAACAAAAACAACATACTGCAACTAAAGCTATTGCCAGAACGACTGATGTCCATTTCCAAAAATTATTGTTTCTTTTCATACTCATTTTAAACACCCTCTTTTAACTAAATTACTCGACTCAATTTATTACAATTTTTTACCTATGTATTATATACAAATAAGATGGGTTTATCAACATGATTTTGACCATGGTCAAATTGCGACAGGGTAAAGCTTTTGTAGATAGAAATCTTTACTATATCTTTTTACACTGCATTTATTTTTAGCAAAATATATTTGTCAAAACTTTATCTATATCTTCATTAATGATAATTGATCTATCAAGCAATTCGTCAGGGCAAAATGCTTCATTATAATTTATACAAGCATAGGTTGATTTCTCATTTTCTAAAACCATCTTCCAAAATGGATATTTAATTATAACTGGAGTATTCATTCCCACTCCAAGTTCTAAAAAAAGTACTTTTTGATTTTTTCTTTTATTTATAAAATCCAAATATCTGATTGAAGCTTCAACCCATCCTTCGTCTTCTACAAAATTATTGTCGGATCTTAAATTCATAGTCATATCTGACCCATCATCAGGGCATTTTGGTATCAGTTCCTTGGGTATTCTCATAGAAATATTTTTATCACTTGGGACATCATATATTCCTTTTTCATTTTTTATAAATCCTTGTGATTCGAGCATCTGATAGATAATTTCTTTGTTGTCATATGTCTTCTTAATATTGGCATTTACTGATTGAAAAAGTCCATAGTCTCCTTGCGTATAAAATAATCTTTTTTTATCTATTCCTGATTTTTGAAATTGATGGTCTACATTTGTAGTAATAACAAAATAATCTTTATTTTTAATTATGTTTAGTAGCTTTTTATATGTGTCTTTAGGAGCATCCATATATCTATTTACATATATAAGTCTACTCCAAAAAGCCCACATAGTTTCTTTGTCGGGAAATGGATAAAATCCACCACTATAAAAATCAGTTATGCCATATGCATTTATAAAATCGAACATATATTTTTTAAATATTTCACCATTATAAATAAAACCAGCCGAAGTACTAAGCCCTGCTCCAGCACCAACAACTATTGCATCACAATTTTCAATTTTCTCTTTTAATAATTTAATGTCTTCTAAGTAAGTTCTTGTAGATTTGTAAGTCACATTCTTTAAATACATTAAAGACCACCTTTATTTTACCTTTTGTATCATTTTTATATTTTATTATTGTATCAACAGCTATTTCGGCTGCTTTTTCATTTGGAAAACCAAATATGCCTGTTGATATGCAGCAAAATGCTAGATTATTTAATTCATATGCATCTGCCAATTTAATACAAGACAAATAACAAGATTTCAATTCTTTTTCATTTTGTTTAGTCACCCTTCCATTTACTATAGTTCCAACAGTATGTATTATATATTTGCTTGGTAAATTATATGCTTTTGTAATTTTTGCACATCCAGTTTTTTCTTCATGCCCTTGTTTCATAATTATTTTATTACACTCGTTTCTAAGTTCAATCCCCGCATAAGTGTGAATAATATTATCTATGCAATTATGACAAGGTATATAACAACCTGTCATCCCGCTATTTGCTGCATTTACTATTGCGTCACATTTTAAAGTAGTGATATCTCCCCGCCACAAATATATATCATCTGCTATTTCATTTAAATCATTTATATCAGTTATACCTTTATTTTTTATCTCTTCCTTAAGGTATTCATCTTGTATTTTTAAAAATTCTTTATCCACAGGTGATGGCAATCGTACATTAAATAAACTTCTAAGTAATTTCTTTTGTTCTTTTTCAGTATTAGGAATATCTATATTTTGATACTTAGAGTTTTCTTCTAACAAATATTTAATTAAATATAATCTTTTTTCTTGCTGTTTCATACTATTCTAAAAACCTTGTTTGCTGACCCATTTGCACTATATCACTTTCATTAACATTTGAGAGTAACATTGGTGAGTTTTTATCATGGTATTTGTAATTTTCAAATGCCAACTTCGGATTTTTATTTGCATAACAATATTTGCATCCATTCATGCATGTATCATATGCTCCTATATCTCTACTTGGCATACAATGGCAACCAACCCGTGAACCACTATGTTTGATCTTTTTAAATCTTATACTATTTGCATTTCCTAAAATATCACTTGTCATACATCCAGAGTTATTAATTCCAAACTTTGAGTAATCTATATCCGTTCCACAAGTTTGTATATTAATACTATATTTTTTTGATGTGTCTCCAAGCATTTTAGCAAGATTCAATTTGTCGTTTTCATCAAATCTAATTAACTCTGGCATATTATATTCAAGTTTTTTGTAAATTTCTACAAAACTAAATATACACCTATCGATGTGCTTTGCTAATTTTTCTGCCATATAGTTAAATGTTTTACAGTGATAATCAAAATCATATTTTTCTGTATATAATATAGGGTCATATCTCCAAGCAATTCTATTTTTACTTACTTGCTTTTCAAGTTCATATAAAGTTTCTATACTTTCATCAACACTTGGCACTCCAGGCTCTATATCTTTATCATATGCGGTTATAGTGTAGTGAAAATATGTATTAAACTTATTTGTTATTTTATATAAATCTTTTAAAATCGGTTTATAATTTTTAGAACAAAATATAACACAATCAACTTTATCTGGTGTTAATTCATATTTAGTCACTTTTTCAGGGAACATTGGATTTCGAACAAGCACATATCCTTCTTCAAATCTTTTTATTAGCCACTCAGAAAAATATTGCACCGTATCTGTCCTCGCTCCAGTATTTATAATCATAGTTTATCCTTTCATTGTTACAACTATTTTACCATCAACTAATTTTTTATCTTGGCACATCAATGCATCTTTTATATTTTCAAACTTAAATGAAGCACCAATTTTTGGCTTTAGTTTATTTTTATCTATAAAACTCATTATCATATCCACATCTTTTTGAGTAGGACTATTTGAATAGAACCCTGTAAGATACACTCCATTTGGTATATCTTTTATAGGGTCAAAATTATTAAGTGCGTAAACTCCGCCGAGTATACCCGTATTACATACTATACCTTTTTTATCAACTAATTTCAATGTATCAACTAATGATTTAGCACCTACTAAATCAAGCACTTTATTAACGACATTTACTTTTCCAGATAATACTCCATTGTCAAGTATTATTTCATCTACATCATTTAATAATTTCATTTTGTCTTCTTTATGTGTTGTAGCAACAACTCTACACCCAAGTGCTTTTGCAATTTGTATTGAAGCATAACCAAGAGCACATGTTGCTCCACGAATTAAAAGTGTATCATCTTTTTTTAAATCAAGACAATCAAATAATGACCCCCACGCAGTATAGTATGTTTCAGGCATTGCCCCTAATTCTTCAAAAGGCATATTAATATTTATTTTAAAGGTGTGAGATTTAGGTGCAAGACAATATTGTGCATAGCTTCCATCAAAACTTCTTCCAAGTCCTCCCATAAGCGATATTACCTTATCACCAACTTTGAAATCATCATCCAAGCTATCTTCAATTATACCCACACATTCAATCCCGGGGATAATTGGTTTTTTTATATAATCATTCTCTATTTCAAACTCCCTAAGTATTTTTTCTGAATGGTTTAGTCCAAATGCTTTTACTCTAATTAAAACCCAATCTTTCTTTATCTTTGGAATCTCAACATCTTTAATTTGTATCTCTTCTGCTTTTGTTGGCTTAAATAGTACTACTGCTTTCATTTTATTCTACCTCATTTAACAATTTATTATTTTCATCCACCCAGCATTGTGGGTCAGCCGAATAAAAACTACCGTTAGTTCCTTTTGCTACTGCAGGACAACCTCTACAGAATGCTAAAAGCTTACATTTTGAACATTTACTAAATTTATCATACTCTCGATATTCTTCCATTTTTGTTATCCACACATCTGCAAGTCTATCAACAAAAATATTTCCTACTTTACTTTCACTTACTCTTCTACAAGCATAAATATCTCCATTTGGTAAAATTGTAATATGACAGTTGCCACAATTGCAACCACTATAAATCATATCTTTCTCAATGTCTTTTGGTATTTTAAATTCACCTATTTCATATTCATATAATGTCCACAAATGGTCTTTTTTATTAAAATAAGTTTTAACACCTTGTCTTTCATAGTCTTTAAATTTTTTATCACATCTTTCTAAAAGTTCTCTATACTCTGTGGCTGTCATACTACTATCTAAATCTCCACCACTTGGTACATATCTTGCAAATGCAAATATATCTACTTCCGCTTTTACAACTTCATCAATTATACCTGTCACTTCCATCGTATTCGTTTTTGATACTGTAGTCATCACAACACTTTTTATACCAGCTTTATTAATACTTTTTATCGCTTCAAATGTTGCATCATATGAACCATCTTTTCTAAACCAGTCATGTGTCTCTTTCAAACCATCAAGTGATAATTGATATTTGTCACACCCATACCATTTAAGTTCCCTACACACTTGGTCATTCAAGTGAAAAGGATTTCCCATAATAGTAAATTCAATACTGTTTTTATGAAACAACTCTAATGTTTTCCAAAAGTCTTTATGAAGTATTGGGTCACCACCAGTTAAATAAAAATAAGGTTTTCTATTATAAACATCACAAAAATCTATACAATTATAAAATGTATCTTCGATTTGATTGTAATCCATAACTTGAAGTGATTTTTTATTGTTTGCTGAGAATATATAACAATGTTTACATCTCTGGTCACATTCATCAGTTATGTGCCATTGAAATGAAAAATAATTACTCATCTTTTTCCTTTCCAAATAATATCTAAAGGCTCGAAATTTTCGAGCCTTTGATACTATTTATTCTTTTTACTTACCTGATGCTCCGCAAGCTGATGGCTTATTACCTCCATCTCCTGCGCCACATGCTGATGGTTTATTGTCACCATCGCTTGCGCCACATGCAGATGCTTTAAGAGTTGAGCTCTTAGTATTCCAAGCTTTTAAATTTTTAAGTGCCATAATTTTTCCTCCTTTATTAAATATAATAAAGATTTTAATCATGTTTAACACATTTGACAAGTATACACTTTTTTATTACATAGTTACTTTTTTATTACTATTGTAATTTTATGGGTTATTTGGTTAGAAACATTATAAAAAATATTTTTTTATTGACATTATTTTCATCATACAATAAAATTAAAATATAACATCAAAATTATTATATTACATAAGGAGTCAAGTATATGAAAAAGAAACAAGATTTGCCAGAGTGCCCTGTTGCAACAACTATTGAATTAATCGGAAGTAAGTGGAAATTATTAATAATAAAACTTCTTCTTAATAAACCATATCGCTTTAATGAATTAATAAAGACCATTGATGGCATATCTCAAAAAGTTTTAACTGATAGTTTAAGGTCTATGGAAAGAGATGGGATAATTACAAGAACTATATATGCAGAAGTTCCACCAAGAGTTGAGTATGCTTTATCAAAACTTGGTAACTCACTAAAACCACTAATTAATGATATGGCTAAGTGGGGGACTAAATACAAGAATTTGAAATAAGTTTCTCTGTATCTTTTTCAATTTTCATATACATCAAAGTATTATTTAATTATCACACCATTTTTTATCACATGCACTGGCTCTTCGTGATACCAAATTGCTTGCTTTACATCCTTGCAATTTAAAACCACTAGGTCTGCATTTCCACCGGTAACCATTTCGTGGCCTTTCATATTTAAAACCTTTGCAGCCATAGTAGTAACCATATCATATAATAATTCTATATCTTTATCGCTAACCATCCTAAGTAAATGAGCTCCAAGAAATGCAACTTCAAGCATATTGTTTTGACCGAAAGTATAATATGCATCGTTGATATCATCTTGACCAAGTCCAACTGGTATACCTTCTTTAATTAAATCTTGAACTCTCGCATGTAATGGTCCAGTCTGTGGATCAGAAATCACGCCCATTTTTGCCCTCTTAAGTAGTGCGCAAAGTTTTCTAAATTGATTTTCAGGATACAGCATCATTGCACGGCAGTGTTGCCCGGTTGCCCTGCAAAACCATCCCATATCAATCACCTTTTTAATAAGCATTTCAAAGGTTCTTTCTTCTGCGTCTCCAACATCATCGCAGAGCATAGATATGTCCTTATTATATTTCTTGGCAAGTTCACACATCTTATCAACATGGTCCTGCTCATCTTCACGAGTAAATTCAATCCAAGGTATACCACCTACTACATCAGCTCCAATTTTCAATGCTTCTTCCACAAGTTCGTATGCACCCTGCTCTCTCGCCACACCATCTTGAGGAAATGCTACAACTTCAAGAGTTACTTTATCTTTGTATTCTTCTTTTGCTTTAAGTAATGCTTTTACTCCTTCAAGTTTTGCTTTTGTATCAACATCTGCAAATGCTCTTATGTGAGTGTTTCCAAACTTAACTGCAAGGTCAAGTGCCTTTCGAACATTTTTTATTATCCACTTTTCGTCATACTCAGATTTAAATTCCGCTGCTGAAGCTATAGATGAAAGTGCATTACTCATTCCACCATTATTGTACTCCTCTATTGCTTTTTGTCCTGCTCTATCGAGAGTATAAACTTTATCAAGATGTAAGTGCCCATTTACAAAACTTTCAGTCACAAGCATGCCCTTAGCATCAATCTCTTCATCTCCCTTATCGCTAACTTTCGTAGATATTTCATTAATCTTCCCATCTACGATTTTTATTTCTACTAAATCATTTCCTGTCTTTCTTGTTAATGCATTTCTAATTATTAAACTACTCATAATTTCTCCTTTCGGCAAACCTGCCTTAAAACTTAAAATGACAATAAAAAGTCACCATAAATGGTGACTGAACTCAATTTTTTATATATTTTTCTTTCATACATACCTCCTTATTAAAGAGGCTTTATAGTATGAAAAGCTTTTGAAAAATGAATTGTGAAGTTTATAAATATATACTTCTCAATTAGCTTTATTATATCATAAAACAATTATTTGTCAATATAAATGAAAAACACATAGTTTATATCTATTGATTAATAAGTGACAAAATATCCGGCAGCAGCTGTTTCTTTCTACTTAACACTCCTGGCATATCATATACATTTTTTTCTATTTTTTTATACTGAATATTTTTGTTGAGTTTAAAATCTGTTGTGAGCAGAACACTCGTCTCTTTTATTACATCTGTAATCATAAGCATAGCCCAGTTAAGAGAATTTTTTAATCTTACTTCATCGAGTGTCTTTAAATATGCATCTTTGTAACTATCAAGGTCTCTTAATGTTATAACCTCGCACTGTCCAATACCAACACTCACTCCATTTTCAGCATATATCTTAAAATCAGCTTCTATCTTTTCATTTGCAACTTCAGGTGTAAGTCCTCCCATACTGCTAAACATTTTCTCTGCAAATTCATTTAAATTCACATTTGCTATTTTTGTTAATTCATTTGCAGTATCTGCATCTGTCTTAGTAGTGGTTGGACTCTTTAATATTACCGTGTCAGAAATTAGTCCAGCAAGCAATACTCTTGCCTCTATCTCATTTGGTTTTAAATTATGTTTTAAATACTGCTGATAAACTATTGTGCAGGTGCTTCCAAGCGGCTCGACATCCATATATATAGGAAGTATGGTTTTTAATGCACCTAGTCTATGGTGGTCAATTATTTCTACGATATTTGCAGTCTCAAGTCCCTTTATACTTTGTGAAGCCTCGTTGTGATCTACTAATATGACATTATGTTTCGGTGCATCAAGAAAACATCTTCTTGTCACATAGCCAATGTATTTATTTTCTTCATACACTGGATAGCCTCTTAATTTTGATTTTGTCATTACAGCCTTTGCATCTTCAAATAAATCTGTTGCATCAAATCTCTCTTCCCTCTTTTTCAAAACATCTTTAATTAGCGGCACTGAATTTATTTTTTTATGTTGCTCTAAATTATGCATAAACCAAAGTGCTATATCATCAATAGTTAAAAGTCCTATAAATTCACTCCCATCATAAATAGGGTATGAAGATGGGTTGTCTTCATTATAAAACTTTGATAGTGAGGTGAGTGGCATATTGATATCTATTCTCTCACTTGGCTCCAATATAACATCCTTTACAGTTGGATATATATGGTTTTTATAGCGTGGCGCCTCTGCTCCTATACTATCAAAAAACTTTTTAATGCTCTTTGTTAAACTTCCGATTCGGACAGCTATGTATTCATTTTTGCTGTCAATCTGATTTTTTAAACTTGCATATGCATAGGCACTACATAGACTGTCCATGTCTGGATTTTTATGGCCTGTAATATAAATTTTGCTCATTTTCTTCTATAATTCCTTTCATATAATCATTCATATATTATATCATTTATTGAAATAATAAAAAAGGCACTTTCATTATTTCATTATTGTCTTTATATTATGGCTTAATTGTTGTATAATAAAGTACGAGGTGTAAAGTTTATGATTAAGTTTAAAGTTCCAGCTACATCAGCCAATGTCGGTCCAGGTTTTGACTGCTTTGGTCTTGCATATTCATTTTATAATGAATATAAAATTGAAAAATCAAATCACATGCTTATAGAGGGCTGCGACCCTGCCCACACAACAAAAGACAATATTTTTAATGTAGCATTTAATGCTACAATGAAGAAGTTAAAAAAGAAAGGCTCATATCATGTCTACTATAAGCCAAATATTCCAGCAAGCAGAGGACTCGGTTCATCAGCAAGTGTAATTGTAGCTGGATGTAAAACTGCAAATCTACTTTATGGCGGCATTAAAAAACTTAGTGACGATGAGATATTCCAAATTGCATCAAAAATTGAAGGTCATCCTGACAATGTGGCTCCAGCAATATTTGGTGGCCTCACTGCTTCTACAAAACTACTTGATGGAACTTTTTATCATAAAAAATTTAAAGTATCAAAGAGGCTTCATTTCACTGTTTTAATTCCTGATTTCAAAACTTCGACTGAAATGGCAAGGAAACTTTTACCAAAAAAATACAAAAAGGAAGAGGCTGTGGCAATGCTTTCTCACTCAGTGCTTATGATAGAAGCTCTTCAAAGCGGTGATTTTAATTTACTTAAGACAGTTTGTAAAGATTATATTCACGAGCCGTATAGAAAAAAATTAATAAAAGACTATAATTACATAAAGAAAAATGTAGAAAAAAATGGCGATGCAATGCTACTTATATCAGGCTCGGGTCCTACACTGCTCATCATTTCAAAAAATAAAAATTTTGGCAAGAAACTGAAACTAAAAAACACTAAGGCAAACTGGGTGATAAAACCGATGAGGATAGAAAAA
>JAFXWR010000317.1 GCA_017542725.1 Lachnospiraceae bacterium
AACCATTATATGTATAAGGTTGTAGGTACTTATGGTAGAGAATTTTCAGCTTATGTATCAGCTAAAGATGAGAAAAGAGCAAAGCAAATATTTAAGAGGGTCTATGACTATTTAAAACCAAAGATATTGAGCATAGAAATGACTTGTGATAATAATGAGATGATTTTTGATAGAAGTAAGACATTAATACTTGGAAAAATGGATATACTTGAAAGACGTTATACTATAAGAGGTTGAATAATGATAAATGTTATTTTAAACAATACCGTTAATACACTAAGTAAAGGTGGAGAACCAGAGTCCAATAAAGAAGATTTGTATAAATATTTCAGCGATACTTTTACTACTTTGAGAAATAGTATAGACACTTTAGACCCACAGACTATTCTTGATTTATATTATACTATCGTAGAAATACAGTGTTTAAATTATGATACTGATTCTGCAAGATTAATATTAAGAAATTTTATAGATAAAAGAAATAAACAACCTTTGTTTGTATTATTAAAACAAGCATTTTTTGAGGAAGATGAAACCAATACTACATTGATTGATGTTTGTGTATCAAGCCTTTCAGCACGAATTTGGGAGAATTATAGACGTATTTATAAGATTGATAATACATTTGCACAGTATTTATATCAGAGTGGTGATATACAAGTGCCTATACATGAACTCTTTTATTTACCTTTAAACTCAGTTTATTTAGATTTACGTAACGTTGATTTGGGTATGGATGGACGAGAGAAAGTATTGGGTGTGCATATTTTAGTAACACAAAATTATACTACGGAGGGTAAGCTAGACGCTTTTGGAATAGTTTTACATTATATGTTTGAAAATAGATATTCTGCTCTTAATTGTATTGAATTTGATTTAGACTCTTGTAAAAATAATAATGGTGTTTTAGTTTATGAGTTTAAAGATGAATACAATAAAGAAATGTTAAAGAAGGTAAAGGAAGATACAGAACTTAAGAATTCAATGACTGCAGAAGGAAGTTTTGTAGATTTTACAACTGTTTTAATGCGAATAAATAGTCTTGTAATTAACTTTTTGCTTTATATGTCAAGTAAACAACCTGATATAAAGGTAACAAAAGCAACAAAGAAAGGCTTTGAAAGAGCAGAACGCATAGGAAAACCTTATAATGATGTTGAGGAATATGAAGTAGGCTATAGATATGGAAAAGCTATTTCTCTATATACAGAGCGAATTGAGAGAGAATATGAAGAACATAGAAAGCTAGAGGGAGATAGAAAATCCCCAAGACCACATTTAGTACAAGCACATTGGCATGGTTATTGGTGTGGACCTAATAGAACACAATATGAATATTTATGGGTAGCCCCATATTTTAAAGGATATGGTGAGATTGATTGTGTCATTCAAGATTGTGTAGAAACAGATAAGCCTAAGTATAGTAAGCCAGAGGAAATGTTGTATTTTCTGCTTAGTATAAAGGGTATAGAGTTTGAGAGGCAGTATTATATAACAGAAATAGGAAAATATTATGACGCTGTAGCTTATATAGATGGTAAAGAAGTATTTATAGAGTATGACGGAGCGCAGCATTTCAGACCAGTAAAGAATTGGAATTATGCGGAAACAGTAAAATCAGATACTATAAAGAATGAGTATTGTAGAAAGCATAATATACCATTGTTGCGTATAAGATACGACCAAGATTTGTATATGAATGACATAATAGAGGATTTAAAGGTTAATTATATGCAATATAAGGAAAAGATGAACCCTTATTTGACAGATAATGAGTATTATGCAATAAGAAAGGAAGTTTTAGTATGACAGAATCCTACGGATTTAGAAAAAGACGTAATGATGCAGATAACATTACCAATGTAAGACAAAAAAATGTCTATAATATATTAACGTATTATTTACAAACTATGAATATGTCAATGGAAGATTTTGCTAAGATACCTCCCATAGTAAGTAAAAGTACATTGATAAATTTAGGGTCACCTAAATATGGAAGAGTACCTACTGTTAATACATTAAGGGATTTTGCTAAAAAAATTAGTACTGTATTAAATAAAGACGCAGAGACTATATTTCAACAGTTTAGAAAAGCAGCAGGATATGGTGATGAGTGTAGATTAGCGGGTACTGTAAAAACGCCTAAATTTAAAAAAGAGATACCCGAACCTTTATGTTTGACTTTAACCGAATATCAACAGTTAAAAACTGAATTGATGCGAGCAAATACAACTATTGAACAGATGTTTAAGGCTGCTAAAGTACAAAAT
>JAFXWR010000029.1 GCA_017542725.1 Lachnospiraceae bacterium
ACTCTTCTTCAGTTATTTCTCTTGATAAAGGAATGATTAATCTAAATCTTGGTTTTTCAGTTGTGTGCTTATGAGTTGAATAAATGAGAGCTTTATAATGTATTTTTTCTTTTAAGGAAGATAATGTATTAGGCTCACCGTAATCGATATCAAGTGATAAAAATGATCTATAAAGAACACATCCGTTTTTCCTTAAACCATCTTTTAAGTGTCCTCCGACAAAGCCACCGACATCTTTAATATTATCTTGCAGAACTTTACTATATTTTTTGTACTGCTCCACTGTTTCATTTGTGACTTTAGGATTACTTAACTCTTTAACTATTGACTCCCAACTAACATCTACATTTTTCCATTTCTTCTCATATCTCGTTTTTGCTGTTGCTAACTTCATTATGAACCTCCTGTAGATACTTACTAAAATATCTAATTTTAATTTTATTTCTTTTTGCAAAATTGATCTCAGTTGCCATACCCTGTGAAATAGTATCAGAAAAGACCCACAGTTCATCCACTCTACTGATGATTTCTAAATCAAGTGTAAGTGCGAGTTCTCTTTCTTTTTCAGTAAGGTATTGAGTAAACATTAGATGTGGTGTAATTGGTACTACATTTTTTCTTACTGCAAAATGTGAATACCTTTTAGCATTTTCTATATTTTCTTTCACTATTTCTTCATCTTTGTTTGAATACGGCGAACATATATACACTACTTTCATCGCTACTCCTTTTTATAAAACATTGTTTCAAATCCATCGGCAGTTAATCTAATCTCTGGCATCCAACTTGGAGATATGGACATAATATCCGTTATTGTTTCTACTTTTTCATCCATAGGACACTCAATCACTACTTCATCGTGTATGTGATCTACTATTCTATATTTACTTAAGTTCTTCATACAAAAGCATAAAATGTCCCTACTAATTGCTTGAACTGCATTCTCAACCCATTTGCCACCATACATTTGAATAGCTCCATATTTTTTATTTGACTCAACTCCCATATACTCAATAGCCTCAAATCCAAATGCATTATTTATAATTTTAGGTCTTGTATATGCGAGTCTCCTGCCACTTGGTAGTTCCATAAATAGAATGCCTGCTTCATAGAAAAACTTTATACACTTTACTACATGCATATTTTTTTCTTTAACTGTAGCAACGGCAGCCTTATTCATATCACTCCATAGTTTTACTATTTGTTTATTTGCACTTCTCCATTTATTTACAAGTTCCATCATTTCATCATCAGTTAACCCCATAGCATCTCCACCCATCTTTTTCATAGCACCAAGTGAGCCACCATATCCACAAGCTAACTCCGCTTGTTTACCTTTTTGCCTTAGTTCCTTATTGACACCATTCTTTTCAACAGGAACACCAAACATCTCTGATGCCGTAGCACAATAAATGTCCTTACCATTTTTAAATGCAACTATTCTCCAAATCTCATTAGCAATAAAAGACAACACTCTTGCTTCAATAGATGAAAAATCTGCTACTATAAATTTGTATCCAGCATCAGGTATAAGTGCAGTTCTAACAAGTTCTGATAAAACATCAGGGACTGATTCATATGTGTTTACTAAATAGTTGTAATTATTGTTTTTCACATACTCTCTAACTTTCTCTAAATCTTTCATATTATTTCTTGCTAA
>JAFXWR010000318.1 GCA_017542725.1 Lachnospiraceae bacterium
CTCTCTCTCTCTACTATATGTAGAAACTCAACATTAAATTTCTCTGCAAGCGAAAAGAATACATTTTGTATTAAGTTTTGTGAATTAAAAGTCATACTAAATCATTTTCCAAACTTATTTCTATCAAATTATATTATACATAAAGTAGAAATATTTTTCAATAATTTATATAAATAAGTATTAAGAAACAATTAAAATTATATACCACTATATTCTTATTTCTTTAATATATCAATCATCGTCTTAAATAATAACTGTGCATATGCAGCGCTACCATCTCCAGTTGGATGCACGCCATCTTCAGTGATGAAAGTATCACTCATTCGAGCTATTTTATTCCAGTCGGCTATATAACAATTTTCATGAGTATTTACAAAATTTATCAAATCTCGATTTCTATTTCTCTCCTGCCCAACATATGGCATCACTATAGTAGGAATTATAAGTGGTTTGCCCTCTATTCCTTGGTATACATGCTCAAGTACTTCTACATCTATTCCCTTCATCGCATTATTTCCAAGTGAGAGTATCATTATGTCACCTACTCTATCTATCTCTTTCATCGCATCAAATGCCTCTATACCCACTTCCATTTCTCTCCCTGGTACAGAATCTTGAGCCAAATGTCTAAAAAATCTATTGAGGTAAGTCTTTGACATATCTGAAATTGAATCACCAATTATAGAAACCTTCGTGTCTTTATATTCAAAATAATCTTCTTTAGTCACGTATATATCTTTTCCTATCCTGTGGTTTAATTCATCGACTTTTAAAAGCGTGTTTCTATATTGGTCCCCGCTCACATCTGACACATCTATACTCTCTATCACAAATGACTCCGCTGTCTCAATTATTGTTGTCTCACTACTCTCTGCGGTTTCAGAATTTTCACTCATTACCACTTTATCATTTTTAGAACAAGAAAAGCAAACTACAAGAAACACTAATATAAATGTAGTTGTCAAAACTTTTCTTACCATTTTTTTAAATGTTATTGTTATCATTTGTATGTCACCCTTATCATAGGTCTTATAGCAAAATCATCAGTAGTTACATAATCGCCCTTCATTTCTATATCACCATTAGATGATACATATAACACATGGTTATCTGAATCTCCTGCCGTCCTTGACCACCAATCAACAAAACCATATTTATTTACATAACCGCCAACATCTTTAAAATGATTTGTCGGTTTACATTTTAACTGTTCATCGCTCAGATATTTTTTTATTTCGTCATATGATGGTAAAAATACTCTATCATAAGTTGCGTTGGCATCTACAGTTCTATAATCAGGATTTTTATGATTATCTACTTGGCTACTTAAGATAAATTTTGCGCCAACATTTTCAAATGCCTCACTATAAAACTCACTGTTTAACCATTTTCTCACATCACTCTTTTGCCAAGTTGTACTTGCATAAACTTCATTGTATTTTCTTCTTTCAAGCGCATACTTTGATATAAGTAATTCTGTCTTTATCTCTTCGTTCTTATCAACAATAATCCACTCTATCGGCTCCTTTTTATCAGAGCTATTTATATAATAAGAACCAAACTCTATAGTGTCACCGACATTTTTTTCTATCTCTACTGCAAACTTCATCTTATCGCCACTGCCAAAGTACTGCCATTCATTTCCACTTTTTCTCCATTCAAGACTTTCTATAGCTGTCTTAAATATGAGCTGTGCATATACATCTGTACCGAGGCCCTGTGGATGAGTATCGTCACCTATAAAATATTCTTTATGCGGCTTCATCGTACTATACCAATCAGCAAGATGACAATTGTCATGCGTGTCAGCAAATTTTCTTAGGGCAGCATTTCTCTGCTGCTCCATAACCACATAAGGTATGGCAACTGTTAATATAATCATGAGTCTATCATCAAGATTTTCATATATTTCTTCAAGCACATCTACTCTTATCTCTTTGTCAGAATTTGTACCGAGCGCTACTACAACTATGTCTCCAAGTTCACCCTTTTCTTTCATTTCATAGAAGATTGGGAGAGCCTTTCTTAACTGCCTGTTTCCTTCTGCATTTATAACTGCATTTGGGAAATAAACAGACAGAGAACCCCTTGAACCTTGAGTTACAGAGTCACCTATAAAAGAAATCTTCATATTTCTATTCTTTAAAAATTCTTCTCTCGTAAGTGTTGCATCACCACCGATCAATGCATTGACTTTATTTATCCTACTAAAAACTGTCTGTATCTGATATGAGTTAATTTCTTCTTTCGTCGCAAGCAAATTTCCTTCTTCATCATACAAGCCATCAACATTAATCTCTTCATATTGCATGTCAGACTCAGTAGCTATCATGTCTTTTACAGCATTATTATTTATTCCATCAATCACAGCTTCATTACTTTCATCATTTAAATGTTCAAGTGCATCATTCTCTACTTCATTTGTAATCCATGTGGTATCATTTTTATCATCTGATTTTGGTGCATCGCCTGACATACGATTTATCAAAATTGCACTTGCAAGTACTATGAGAAGCATTGCTATAATTAAAATTCCAGAAAGTTTTTTATTGTTGTGTTTGAAAAATAATATTTGAACCAGTCTATATATGATTTCAGACACAATCAAAACCACTACAATTATAGTAATAAAATATAACCTCATATCTATATTCGTTGCGTGTGCCAAAAATCTATTTGAGAAAATAATTATCGGATAGTGCACGAGATAAATCACATAGCTTCTCCTAACAATTCCTCCCGTAAGGGCGGACAACATGTCCGCCCCTACATGTTTGCTCCTACTTGCCGTAGGGGCGAATGCTTGCAGAGCCCTATCATCACAATATAACAACAAAATTAATATGCCACACAAAAACGAATATATAATTATGATTCCAATTACTTCTTGATCAGTACCAAATGAAACAACCATAGCATAAACCATAACAAGTAATAGTATCACTTCAAGCATCTTCACAAACGCTGGAGCTTTCTTCATATACTCATATACACTATCTGCCACAAGTGCACAAATAACTCCAATTAAAAATGTAGCAAGCCTTGAATCAAATCCATAATAAATTCTTGTGAGGTTTGCGCCATTTAATACAAGATAAATTGAAAGTGCTAATGAAAGGATTGTCAATACAGAAAATGCAACAAGATATTTGTTTTTATTCTCTTTTTTATAAAATGGAAGTACTAACAAGAAAAAAGCAACATAAAATTGAAACTCAAGTGACAATGCCCATATATGTGTAAGAGGCTTTATACTATTCATTGCCTCAAAATAAGATTCATTTCTTAAAATCTGTGCGTAGTTATTAAATGATAGTGCACTACTTACAGCATCTACAGGGTACTGTATAAGAAAGTTGCTAAAGTAATAACACATGCAGACAGTCACAATTATAATTGTAAATAGAAGTGCCGGATATAATTTGAGTATCTTGTCTCGTATTTTCGCGAGCACCGTCGTAGGGGCGGATATCATCCGCCCGCCATCCGCCACTTGCTTCATCGTTAAAAATCCTGCGAGTACAAAAAATATCACCACCCCAAGATATCCACTTGGCACAAGGTTTGGCATCAAATGATACAAAAATACACCAAGAAGCGCTATAACTCTTAGCGCATCAAAAGATTTTATGTATTTTTTTTCAGCACCTGACATTATAACTCAGACACCGCTCCATAAAATCCAGCTTTGTTCTTTAATTTAGCAATCATTATTTTAGGAAATGTCTTTGTGATAAATACTTTTTCTTTTAGATGTTTCATAATAATATCTGTGATAAATGTACCTTCATTTGATACACCACCACCTATAAGTATAATCTCTGGTTCATACACAAGCATGATAATAGATATAACCATACTAAGATAGTCAAGTGATTTTTCAAGTGCTATAAGTGATTTTTCTTCTCCTTCTTTAGCTCGCCTTATAACATCTTGAGCACCATGAGCAGTGTCTGTATTGTACATTCTATTGTATACATTTGCTATACCTCTACCACCAGTCACAGTTTCAAGACAACCTGTATTTCCACAATTACATTTTATTGCATTTTCTGAAAAATCAACTTTTAGATGTGAAAGTTCTCCTGCTACACCACTCTTTCCTTCTATAAGTTTACCATTTATAATTATACCAATTCCCACCGCTGTGCCAAGAGTCATAAGACAAATTGACTTATATTTACTTCTAAGTGTCTTTTGGTACTCTCCAAGTGCTGCTGCATTTGCATCATTATAAACTCTTACATTGACTTTATTGCCAATTCTTTTTTTAGTTTCTTTAACCAAATCATATTTTTTCTTCCAGTTGATATTCACTGCTCTTAAAACCTGGTTATTGACTACTGGTCCCGGTATTGCATAACCAATACCTGCTATTTTTGACTTGGCCACGCCATATTCATTATCATCACAATATTTCTCAATGGCATTAAGCATATCATTCGCTATTGCTTTCTCTGCATTCTTCTCTCTAAACTCAGTTTCTACAGCAAACTGTTCTATAAATTTTTTATTTCCGTCAAAAATGCCAAACTTAATCGTGGTGCCGCCGACATCCACTCCTATGTAAAATTTTTTTAAGTTGAATTTCTGATTCTTTCTCATAATTGTTTGCCCCTACATGATTCTTAATACTTTATATCCCAGCGGATTCATATCCACCTCAAGTTTATTGTCATTCATAACTATCTTCTCACCACTCAGCAAATCTTCTGCCTCTTGACCTACCATATCTATAGCCACATGCTCTCCTTCATTGTAGAAGATACCTCTATTTACTATCACAACTATCTTTTCATCATTAGTCGCTCTCTCATAAGCAAATGTGTGAGTGCCAGTAAAAAGAGTTCTAAATGTTCCCTCTCCAAATACCTTTGATTTTTTTCTCATCTCACCAAGTGCCACATAGTGAGAACAAAGTTCATTATCTTCCTTACCCCAAGGATATGGCTTTCTGTTGTATGGGTCGTTGTAGCCATAAACACCAACTTCATCTCCATAATATAAAAGTGGTGTTCCAGGAACTGTGTATTGGATAACCGACAGCGCTTTAAGTCTACTTACAGCAAGTAAGTATTTATCTCTATCTATTACATGGTTCTTCTTTTCTTCTTCATTTACATCATTCACATCTCTTGAGTCAGAGAGCTGAGTTATGATTCTAACTCTGTCGTGTCCATCAACTAAATTGAGGTTAGAATTAAAATACATCTCGGGATAATTTTCCATTTGCTTGTAGAAAAATTCTGAAAGTTCATAGGCAGATATGTGACCTTCCATAAAGTTTATTGCGCTCTCCATGAATGGATAATTCATAACTGACTTAAGAGATGCATTTATAAAATATTTTCTATTCTCATCATATGAAACTTTATTTGTAGCATCTTCCCACACTTCGCCTACAAGCATACTGTCCTTATTTACTTTATCCATAGCTTTTCTAACTTCCACTATGAATTCGTCTGGAAGTTCGTCAGCCACATCAAGTCTAAATCCCACTATACCAGTTCTCATCCAATGTTTAATCACAGAATCCAAACCTTTACAAATGAAATCAAGATAAGTTGGATACATCTCTTTCACTTCTGGAAGGTCAGATACGCCCCACCAACTTTCATACTGATCTGGAAACTTTATAAAATTATACCAAGGATAATATTTTGAGTTTTCGCTATTATATGCTCCTACACTGTCATAATTACTAAACTTATTGAAATAAATTGAATCAGCGCCCTGGTGACTAAAAACTCCATCAAGCATAATGCCGATGCCTTCTTTCTTCGCGGCATGGACAAGCGACTTAAAACTCTTATCATCTCCAAGAAATGAATCTATCTTCATATAATCGCCCGTATCATATCTATGATTGCTTCTTGCTTCAAATATAGGATTTAAGTAAATACAAGTGACACCAAGTGACTTTAGATAAGGCAATTTTTCCTCTATGCCCTGCAGAGTGCCTCCATAAAATTCAAACTCATACACACCACCATTTTCATCTCTTTTGTACTCAGGGTCTTTATACCAGTCATCTACAAAAGTCTTGCCGTGATTCTTTCCTTCTATTCTCTTAAGTGTGTTTGCTTTTCTCTCTTCATAGTCTTCGCCACGATTAAATCTATCTGGGAAAATTTGATATACTATTCCCTCTTTAAACCAATTAGGTGTCTTGTCATCTTTAAAAACTGTAAGTTGATAACTCTTTGGACTATTGTCAACTAATTTTCCTTCTCCACCTGACTGTAAGTCATTGTTGGAATAGAAATATTTTTCATCAAAGCTTTGTAGTATAAAATGATACCATATGAGAGCCGGCTCTTTTGGAGTCTTAAACTTGACAACATATATGACTGCATTATTCTCTTCTGATTCTTTTTCCATCTCAAGTTCTGGAAGCTTGTTGTCATCCTGCCACATCGCAATATAACATTTAAGACCTTTAATGTGGTCTATAACCTTAAGTCTAAATGTTACTTCTGTACCAGTCTTCACTGCACCAAAAGGATGTCGATAAAACTCATCTCTTGAATTAAAATATACTCTCATATCTACACTCCTGCTACTTCTTTATATAGTTTCTTGTATTCTTTCGCAGAGTTCACCCACGAATAATCTTTCTTGCTCGCATTCTTTATCAATAGCTCAAATGTGTCATAGTCATCATAATAAAGTGACACTGCTTCTTTTATAGTGAAAAGCAACTCGTGCGCATTTATATTTTGGAATGCAAAACCTGTTCCCTCTTTTGTAAACTTGTTGTAAGGAATAACTGTATCTTTAAGCCCCCCAGTCTTTCTAACTATAGGAAGAGATAAATATCTCATAGCTATAAGTTGACTCAAACCGCATGGCTCAAAAATACTTGGCACCAAAAATAAATCTGATGCAGCATATATTCTTCTTGATCTCTCTTCAGAGAAATATATGCTTGAAGAAACTCTTCCCTTATATTTATTTTCAAAATATCTAAATGAGTCTTCGTATCTTCTATCACCTTGTCCAAGCAATACAAACTGTACTCCTCTAAAGTTAATCATCTCTTCAAATATGGCAGTGAGTAAGTCCATACCCTTTTGGTCAGTGAGACGGCTTACAAGACCTATTACACAGGCATCTTCATTCTCTTCCAAAGCTAATTCTCTTTGGAGTCCAAGCTTATTTTTCTTCTTTAGTGACAAAGTATTTATGTCATAATTCATAAAAAGATTTTTATCAGTCTTTGGATTGTAAACATCGTAGTCAATTCCATTTACAATTCCTCTAAATATACTTGCCCTTCTATTAAATATCTCTTCAAGACCTTCTCCGAAGAAAGAATTTTTTACTTCATCAGCATATGTAGGACTTACAGTCGTGAGACAATCTGCATAGTTGAGAGCTCCCATCATAAAATTTACTGCATCTTTTTGCAAAAGTTGCCTTTTAGCATTTGGATATCTTTCAAGGTCAAGTGGATCTTGCAACATCTTTGGATCAAACTTACCCTGGAACTTGAGATTATGCACTGTAAAAATTGTTTTAAGTTTTCTAAATTTTTCTAAGGCTTGATACATCTCACGAAGATATACTGCCGAAAGTGCAGTATGCCAATCGTTTAAATGCAAAATCTCAGGCTCAAAATCCATATAGATAAGCGCCTCAAGAAGTGCCTTTGAGAAAAATGCTATTCTCTCGCCATCATCAAAATATCCGTATGCTCTCTCTCTCTTAAAATAATATTCATTGTCAAGGAAATAAACTATAGTATTTCCATGTTTAAGTTCATACAAACCAAGATACTGATTTCTCCAACTAAAAGGGACATAGAACTCTGAAATCTTCTTCATATTTTTTCTATATTCATCTTTTATAGAAGAAAAAAGTGGCATGATAAGTCTTGTCTCTACACCTATGTCATTTAAATATCTTGGTAGAGCACCTGCTACATCGCCAAGGCCGCCTGTTTTTATAAATGGGGCGGCTTCAAAAGC
>JAFXWR010000319.1 GCA_017542725.1 Lachnospiraceae bacterium
ACACTCTTCAAACAAAGTAATGTTAACTTTTCTTTACTTTAACTCATTTAAAACTTTATGTCAATAGATTTTGTAAAAAAGTTAATATTTCTTTAGTTGATTTTGAAATAGCATAAAAATAGCGAGTCATACAAAGTATGCTCGCTTAATAGTATCTTAACTTTAATTATTTCAATAAATCATTTCTTTCTTGTAAGCTTATCTGCAGTATATGCACCAGCAACACAAACTCCTGACATTACTACTGTTGCTGCTAACCCAATAACTACGCTCATATTCTACCTACCTTTCTTAACTAGTCTCGGAAACTACCTTAACACAAAATAGTTTTTAAGGCAAGAAAAAATTTTTAAAAAAAGAGCGTACTCATAATTTCCTTCATAGTTCGCTTACCATAAGTAGGGAAAATAATCTGTACTACACAAACATAAGCATCTTTTAACCCAAACCAATTAGATTTTACTTCAAACTTACCACCATTTTTCTCTACCCATTTCTTTACTTCTTCTACTCTAGAATCTAAATTACACTTTGACAAATATTTAGAACCACCACAATAATACGTATCATTACCATACTGTAATATATGTTGTTCTGCACAAGGTTTTAGATAACTTAACATTCTTTCATCAATTTTATACATCTTGATTTCCTTTAACAATTCATACACTCTTTCAAATCTTATTAAGTGCGTCAATCCTGTTCTTATAGGAAGTTAACGCTCTATCATAAGCAGATTTTGCACATTCCAACTCATAGTCTAATCTCTGTTTAATAAGTTGCTTTACAAAATCTATATCTTTTTCTTTTAAATACACCACTAAGTCTCCATAAGAGTCCCGTAAACAACCAATATCATTCTTAGATACCCTTTTATTATCTTTAATAATAAGATAACTATTAGCATCTTCTGACACTTCACACTCTATCATAGTCAGACCATAGGTATATCTTCCATACACATATTTATATAAACTCTGTGTTTTAATAATATACTCACTTTCCAACAATTTATCAAAATTAAAAGCATAAATAAAACCAATAGTTTTATTTGTTTTGTTTATCAATCTCTTATATTTTAATAAATAACCTTCCTTTACTAACTTCTCAAACTGATTATTTCGCATATCTATAACAGTTGAGCCACCCTCTTCTTCTTGGTCACAAACATAAATACGTGCTGTATTATAAAATTTAACAAAAGACTTATCAGTTAACGTATATACTTTACGACCTATTTTCATCTTAAATTCCATATGATTACCTCTTTCTATTACATTGTTAATGTTTCAATGCCTTTATTATAAACTGTTTGCTCAAATCTGTAAAGATTATTTTATTTAAATTAAAAAGGCACTACTACAACTTGTAATAGTGCCTTTCATATAATTACATATTAATTCTGCATACCATAAAGTAACTTTGCATATTCTGAATTCTTATCCAAAATCAACGTCTTGTTAGAACCCTTTAATGCACTCATAGAGTCTAACCCTCTAAGGAACTTATAGAAGTCAGCTTTACCCTCTTCATTATACGCACTTGACAATATTCTCATATATTCAGCTTCACCTTCAGCTATAATCTTTGCTGATTCTGCTTCAGCATTAGCTTTTGTAATTGAAACTGTCTTATCAGCATCATTCTGAATTTTCTGCGCTTCTGCTGCACCTTTTGCGGTATAACTAGCTGCAATATTTTCTCTTTCAGAAATCATTCTGGTATATACGGCTGCTTTATTATCTGATGGTAAATCCAAAGCCTTAATTGTTGCAACCTTAACTTCAATACCATACTGTGATATATCTGAATTAGACTCCTTAGTAAGCAAATCTGTTAAAGTAGTACCACGAGATGCAATTATTTCATCTTGTGTCATAGATGAAATAGTATTTTTTGTTGCATTATATACGGCTGCATCAATACGCTGTTCTGCATAAGGTCTTGAACCGCCTAATGTTCTGTAAAACTTCTGCACATCTACTACTTTCCAAATAACAAAATTATCTGCTATCATAGATTTCTTATCTGATGTAATTACGTCTGATACAGGCATATCATAAGGATTATCCCCTGTATAAATCTGTATTACAGAATCTATAATAGGGGCTTTACCATGCAAACCAACCGTTGTTACAGGCTCACCATGTACTTTACCAAATCTAACTACCAAAGCAGTAGTATTAGGTTTTACAGAATAGGTAAACATATTAAATAGGATAATTATTAAAACAACCAAAAAACCCATTACTCCAACTGTTCTCAGGGTTCTATTTACATCATTAACACTTTTAGTTTTATGTGTCATCACTAAATCCTCCTACGTAAACAATCACTCAATTAGTAAAACTATCCAAAGGTAGCATAGTCTGTGTATTACCATCTGTGATTATAACTTTCACTGTAGGCAACAACTCTTCCATTGTTTCATAAAACAATCTCTGTTTTGTAACCAATGGATATTTTTCATACTCGTTGTAAATCTCATTAAATCTTGCTACCTGACCCTCTGCTTCTGCTATTCTTGCTGCCTTTGTAGCTTCTGCACTCTGAGTAATCTTATCGGCTTCAGCTTCGGCTTTAGGAATCTGCTCATTCTTATACTTCAAAGCATTATTCTTAGCAGTATCAGCACCTTGTTTCGCAGTTTCTACCGCTTTAAAAGCCTGTATAACTTCCTCTGTAGGTGGTTCTGAGTCCTGAATTGTAATATTAACTAAAGCTAAACCAATATCACGATTTTCTAATTCTTTTACAATAGCCTCTTTAATATCAGCCTGTATTTGACTCTTTCCCGTAGTCATGGCTTCATCTACCGTATAATTAGAAACTACGGTACGTATATTAGCTAGAGCAATATTAGTCAAAATATTTTCAGGATTAGATGAATTATATTTATATGCTTTTGCATCCGAAACACGATACTCCATATAGAAGTCAATGTTTAAAAGATTAAAGTCACTTGTAATCATCACACTGTTATCTGCATCTGTAATATAATTACCCTCTTCATCCATTGTATAGCCTATGGTTGTTCCTTTTGTTGTCATATCAACCAGTTCAACCTTTTGTATAAAAGGTATCTTCCCATAAAAACCAGCAGTAGAAACCTTAATAGGTCTGCCAAACTGTGTAACTATGGCATTACTTTGTTCATTAACTGTATACCAACAGCCTTTAAAAAGAATCATAAGAACCATTACGACTAGGATAGCTGTACCTATACCCCCAAATATAAGGGCAGATATGCTAAGTTCATTACTATTTTTTTCTCTCATTTGTCCTCTCCAATCTTTGTAATTTAACATTTTCAGTATCTAACATAACCCTATCAAATATACATTTTCAGCCCTCCTTCTCAAATATACTATTTCCCTTTTCTATATAGTATTCTATCTGTAACATTTAATAAATAAAACAATCAGTACAATAAACACCTTTATTTAGCTTTTTTAGCGAAATAACCTAACTTATCTTTCGCTCAAAATTGGCAATTTATATTTATATGTCATATTCGTATTATGTACAGATTTTATCTAACGAAAAGTATATAGTATAGTCAAAAAATATTATAAACTAAAAT
>JAFXWR010000320.1 GCA_017542725.1 Lachnospiraceae bacterium
CCAGACGTAACTAAGATAATTGGAGAATTAAAAGCTGGTAAGGTTGAGTACAGACTTGACAAGCAAAATTTGATTCACTGCCCACTTGGAAAAGCAAGTTTCAGTGAAGACAAGTTAGAAGAGAACTTAAATGCTCTTATGAATGCAATAGTTAAGGCAAGACCTCAATCACTTAAGGGAACTTATCTTAAGAGCATAACTCTAACATCAACTATGGGACCTGGAGTAAAAATCAATACTGTTAAGTACGGTGTATAATCAAAATAATAATTTAATCGCCACTTATTGTGGCGATTTTTTTATTATTTCATTAATGAAACATAATATGGATAAGCAAAAGATGTTAGTTTGATGTCAGTAATATATATTTGAAATGTAAATAAAATAATGGTATAATATCGGTGTTTCATTTATTAGTGAAATTAATTTATGGAGGTTGAGCATAGTATAACTATGCGAAGAGTTTATGAAAAGATTTTTATCTTTAGCAGTAGCTTCTATGTTGGTACTTGCAACACTTGTAGGATGTGGTGGCAATAAGACTTCAGCACCAGCACAAAATGACACTTCATCTACAGAGCAAAAGTATTCTGGAAAAGTAATGCTTTATTCTTCAATGCAAGAAGAGCAACTTCAAGCAGTGAAAGATGCATTTGAAAAGAAGTATCCAGGAGTAACTATGGATTTCTACTTTGCTTCAGGCGGAAAGGTTATCACTAAGATGACTACTGAGGCTCAGGCGGGACAAATTGATGCAGACATTATATGGCTTGGCGATCCATCTGACTATGAAGGATTTAAGAAGCTTGGTTATTTACAAACTTATTCTTCACCAGAGGCAGATCACATTGCAAAAGAATATATTGATAAAGATGGTTACTATACAGCAGCTCGTCTTGTAACTATGGGTGTATCTTGGTGTACACTTCCAGGAGTTGGAATCACTGACGACGAAGCTCCAAAGACATGGGATGAGTTATGTGATCCAAAGTGGAAAGATCAAATTGTTATGACAGATCCAACTCAAGCATCTACTACAAAGTATTGGATGGCATCTATGATGCAATCAAGTAAGTATGGAAAAGATTTCTTCCAAAAACTTCGTGATAATGGTGTAAAACTTGAGAGTGGTACAACTGCTACTCACAATAAGGTTGCAGATGGTTCATATAAAGTAGGTGTTTGCCTTGACTATGTATCAGCAAGCCTTATGGATCAAGGTTCTCCACTTAAGTTCCACTATACAGATAGTGATGTAGTTACTATGACAAGTCCAATCGGTCTTGTAAAGAACAATCCAAATGGCGACAATGGAAAATTATTATATGACTTTATTCTTTCAAAAGAAGGACAAGAAGTTTTAGTATCTAAGAATCTTGTATCAGTTAGAGATGATGTAAAGATGAATATTGATACAAGTAGAATAGCATCACTCAATATGCCAGTTGATTTTAATGACTTGGCAGACAACACTCCAAATTACTTAAATGATTTTAATGCGATTTGGGGAAAATAAAATGAATTGCAATAAATTTATATACAATAACTAAATTCAAAAGACACGAAGGTTTTTCGTGTCTTTTTTATTAGGAGAGAATTATGTCAAATGTTAGTTTTTCAAATGTCACAGCGAAGTATGGCAAGAACACTATCTTTAGCAACCTTTCTCTTGAAGTAAAGAAAGGTGAGATAATGTGTCTTGTAGGTCCATCTGGTTGTGGCAAGACAACACTTGTGAGATGTCTACTCGGTCTACATAGGCCAGAGACTGGAAGAATTGCTATAGGTGACACAGTTTTATTTGATGCTGAGAAGAGAATAAATGTGCCTGTAGAGAAAAGAAAGATAGGTATAGTATTCCAAGACTATGCTGTGTGGCCTCATATGACAGTTTTAGAAAATGTCATGTATCCACTTAAGAAAAGAAAATACAAAAAAGAAATGATAAAAGATAGAGCCATGCATGCACTTGAGCAAGTTCATATGACTAAATATGAGAGCCATTTGCCAAGTCAACTTTCAGGTGGACAACAACAAAGAGTTGCCATAGCGAGAGCACTTGTCACTGGAGCTGAGGTTGTAGTTATGGATGAACCTATAACAAACCTTGATGCAAAACTTCGTGAAGAGATGCTTCTTGAGATTAGAATGATACAAAACAATCTCGGTGCCACTATTCTCTATATAACTCACGACCAACAATCAGCTCTTGAGCTCTGTGATAGATTGGCGGTTATGCAACTTGATGGAAAGATATGTCAAGTTGGAACTGATGAAGAGATAATTACTAATCCGGTAAATAGATTTACATTTGAATTTATCGGAAACTCAAATGCTATCCCTATGGTAGTATATGAGAACAAGCCTTGTTTTAAATTAGAAGCAAATATACCTGCTGAAGGTGTAGATATAGGAAATGAAAATGTAGACGGAAAAGATATGTTAGTAAGACTCAATGATGTAGTCTTTGATAACAGTTCTCCTATAAAGGCAGAAGTCACAAGTAGGATATTCTTGGGCAGTGAATATAATTATTTCTTGAACTTATATGGAAAAGAAATTAGATTACAACAGAGTATGCTTGATGCAAAAAATAATGGAATTGCGAATGTAGGCGAGACAGTAGGAATCAAATTCATCAATCCTCATTTTTATAATAAACTTATGAATAAGGAGGGCAAGTAATATGTTTACTATTGATAATAATGCGATGGCGGCAATAGATGGTAAGAAACGACTTAGCATGGATAAGATACTTACTATAGTATGTTTTATATTGCTATTTATAGTTGTAATCATCCCTATCTTTATGATAGTATTCAATGCCTTCTTTGATAAGAATGGTTTTAGTTTAAATTTAATTCTTGAACAATTTGCAGACAAGAAAAATCTTGATGCGATGTGGAACACTATAAAGATTGCAGTCTTTGCTACAATCTTTGGAACTATAGTCGGAGTGTTTTATGCATGGCTTCTTGGTCGTTCTGATATACCGGCAAAAGGTGTCATGAGAGCACTTTTCAACATACCATATATGTTTCCGCCATTTCTTGGTGCAATGGCGTGGGAGTTACTTTTAAATGATAGATCAGGATACTTAAATAGATTTTTCATGACAACATTTGGTTTAGAAAAGGCCCCATTAAATATAAACTCAATATGGGGAATCGTATTCGTTGAAGTAAGTTATTACTTCCCATTTGTATTTATGCAGGTTGTATCAGCTCTTGAGAGAATGGATCCAACTCTTGAAGAGTGTGCAAGAATAGCAGGTGCAAAGCAGAGCACTGTTATAAGAAAAATCACACTGCCACTTGTGAAGCCAGCAATTTCAGCTGGAGCATTACTTATACTTATTTCATCACTTGCACATTTCGGTGTGCCATCAATACTTGGATTTAGACAAGAAATTTATACTTTGCCAACTCGTATATATGCAGTTATATATAACTCAGGTGGAAGTTTTGAAGGTATCAGACAGGGTGCTGCACTTTCAGTAATGCTTGTAATAGTTGTTGCACTAGCTCTTCTTATACAAAATAGAATTTTATCAGCAGGTAATTATGATATCATAAAAGGTAAGAGTATGAGACCTACACTCATAAAACTTCGTGCGACTAAAATTCCATTATTACTCTTGTCTATATTTACATTATTTATAATAGTTATAGTTCCGCTTGCTATGATAATTCTCATATCATTCGTAAAGGCATATGGATTACCACTTGTGCCAGAGAACTTCTCATTTGTAAATTACCAGAGAGTATTTGCAAATAAGGGAACGATTGACTCTATAAGAAACTCACTCATCTTATCAGTTTCTGCAGGTGTTATCTCAATGTTCCTTGGAACACTTGTTGCCTATGTAGTACAAAAGATAAAACCAAAGGGCAGTGCAGTGCTTGAAGTGACATCTATGCTCCCTTACTCTATACCTGGTACAGTTTTATCAATTGGTGTAATACTTGCATGGAGCGGTGCAATATTTGGAATCACACTTTATAATACACTTTGGATAATCTTAGTTGCATATATAGCAAGATATTTGTCATTCTCTATGAAGACTTCGTCAGCATCACTTATGCAGGTATCTTCTTCACTTGAAGAGGCATCAAGAGCTTGCGGAGCATCGCACTCAGAAAGTCTTGCTGACATAACACTTCCGCTCATAAGACCTGCGATGGTTTCTGGATTCTTCCTTATTTTCCTTCCAGCTATGAGAGAAGTTACTACATCTATACTTTTGTACGGACCATATACAAGAACTTTGGGAGTACATATCTACTCTCTTCGTGATGCAGGATATATACCACAGGCTGCAGCACTTGCAGTTATAGCAATAGGACTTATCATGGTGCTAAATATAATAGTCACTCATATCACGAAAGATAGGAAAGGAGTATAGTCATGGCAGATCATATAATACTTAGAAATGTCACAAAGGTATTTAATAGTAAACTTGGAGATATAGTGGCAGTAGATAATTTTAATTTAAATGTTCATGAGGGAGAATGTTTTTCTTTCCTTGGACCATCTGGTTGTGGCAAGTCAACTACTCTTAGAATGATAGCTGGTTTTGAAGACCTAACTGAAGGTGAGATAGAACTTTGCGGAAGACTTGTATCAAGCAGTAAGCAAAAACTCTATGTGCCACCAGAAGAGAGAGGACTTGGGATGGTTTTCCAAGCATTTGCAGTGTGGCCACATATGAATGTGTATGAAAATGTTGCATTCCCACTTAAGATTCAAAAGATGAATAAGACTGATATAGATAAAAAAGTAGCGGATGCACTTAAACACACAAGTCTCACTGGCCTTGAAAAATCTTTCCCTGGAGATTTGTCTGGTGGACAACAACAAAGAATTGCATTAGCTCGTGCTATAGTTACCAATCCAAAAGTAATGCTTCTTGATGAGCCACTTTCAAATCTTGACCCAAAACTTCGTGAGAGTATGAGATTTGAAATCAAACAGTTACAAAAAGAATTTAACTTTACTATTATATTTGTTACTCACGATCAGTCAGAGGCTATGGCAATTTCTGACAGAATGATGGTTTGTGATATGGGTAAGATTATGCAAATAGATACACCAGAAAATCTTTACAACAAACCAGTAAATAGATTCGTTCACAACTTCCTTGGAGAAAGTACTTTCATCAATGTAGTTATAAAAGATGGAAAAGTATATCCAAAGAATGATATGAGTCAGGCTATAAATATTTCTATACCTTCTGACGCTGCAAGTGAGATGGTTGTAGCCACAAGACCAAATGAAATAGAATTGGTTAAGAGTGATGCAACAGGATTTAAGACTCATATAGAAAAGAGAACATTTTTGACTGACAGGATAGAATATCTTGTATCTGTAGGAGAGCAGTTAGTAAAAATTCAGACACCTCATAGAATAAGATTTGATAGGGATGAGGAATGCTGTATAAAGTTTGTATCTCCTATGTGGTATCCTGTGGATGACGAAAAGAAGCAGGCTGAGAGGGCAAGAAGACAAGTTATATAGTATGAGACGGGCTCGCAGAGAGCCCGTTTTAAATTTAGTTGAAATTAAGGCGTTTTAGGCGCATAAAATTAAGCATTTTTTAATAATTGAAATATACAAAAATAGTGGTATTTTTGATATAATATATGTAGTGAAAATAGACTATTTATAGAAAGTTTTATAAGGCTTCTTAGAAAACTTTCAATTTTTGTATTGAAAATAAAATATTTTAAGGAATATGTAAATATGAAAGTAGTAATTGGCAATGACCACGCTGCAGTAGATATGAAAATGCAGATAAAAGAATATATAGAATCTCTAGGACATGAAGTTATAAATGTCGGTATAGATAAAGTTGAG
>JAFXWR010000321.1 GCA_017542725.1 Lachnospiraceae bacterium
AGTAAAATCGTCAAAACTATTATATTTTATTCTCAAATCCCAAACCTTATCATTAAACTCTTTTTCTTCTTGTGTTAACAATCTAGGTGTTAACAATCTAGGCTTTAACATTTCCACACCTCCTGTATTGTTTATAATACAATCCATACTTTGCAGGCATATTCAAAATCGTTTTAACTATTTCAAGTGAAGCATCTTTCTTAGTCATACCTTTATCCATTAACTCTATAAGGTGCATATTCATCTTAGATACAAGCTTCAAATAAGCCGAATAATTTACAGATGTTTTTGCTAATACATAGAGCCAACTTGTATTACCTACTACTACGATTGCTCCTATTTCCATATAATTAAGTAAATTCTTAATATCATTAAATGAAAAGGTAGAATTTGTTGGATGATTATGAATACAAACAATAGCACCCATAACTTTATTATATCTAGTACGTAACTGCTTTACCATAGCACCGTTTATCAATTTAACCTTATAATATTCTCCTAAAACAGGTCCATGAATTATTCTATTATGTATGTTACCATCTATAATAACTACTGCGCTACCTACTTCTCCATAAGTAAAATCATCTTCTCTAATTCGAGATTCATTTAAAACTATCTTACATGTACCTGAAATCAAATCATTTACCCAATTCATATCTGCTGTGTAATCATTTATCTTAGGTACATTAACTATTGTGTCCTGTGTAATGATATTACATTTAGCCTTCTTAGCATTTTCTATCGCTTTAGTTCTATCAAAAACATTCTCAGTAAAGTTTTTATAAGTCTGATAAAGCATAAATGTTACCTTTCTCTTGTTTATAATTAAAGTATAAGTCATTGACATACACTTGTCAAGAAATAAATAATGGCGTTGCATTTAGCAACGCCATATTAGTTATCTTATTGTATTAATGCCATTCCCAATCAGATGTACCACTATCATCAATAGCACCCCAATCACCAGATTGTACTCCAAGTTGTCCTGCTAAATCTGATGCTGAAGTTGTACCCGTTGACTCTCCTGTTCCTGTCTGTCCAGAATTACCGCTTGGCTTCTGTGAGGATGAACCGCCACCGCTATTTCCTGAACCGCCACCTGATTGCTGTTCTTTCTTTTTGCTTTCTTCCTGTTTCTTCTTAGTTTCTTCTTCCTTCTTCTTCTGCTCTTCTTCGGCTTTCTTCTTTTCTTCAGCTTCCTTTACGTCATCTTTCTGCTGTTCCTTAACCTTATCTTTGTCGATTGTTGAACCGTCAGTATTCTTTACTGTATCTGTGTCAGTATTTAAGCCATCAAGAGCATAAGCTGCTACAGTCTTTTGGTTGCCATCTGCATCTGTCTTATATTTGTAAACATGGATTACCCTAAGTACAACCTGTCCGTCAATCTCTTCAAGCTGGCCATCAGGTACTCTTCCATCTTCATCAGCAAGTATATTGATTTCACGGTCTTGGAAGTGAGGGTAAAGGTTCATTGAGTCACCAATCTTCACGGAGTCACCCGCGGAAAAGATTACATCCCCGCCAACTTCCATTGACCAGCCATCAAATGTTCCTTCCCATGCAGGTAACTTAGTAATATCTTCACCAAATACCCCAAGCATACCTGTCATTGTATAATTTCCTGCATCGTTCTTTTCCATTACGAATGTGATACCTGAAACCATATGACTCTCAATAGGAACCATTGTAATGTATCTTGCTTCAACTTCATTTTCAGATGTACGCACATACTTTACAACCGGGATAGAACTTTCTAACATATAATCCCTTACATTAAGTGTACCGTCCTCATTGACTTCTACATTGTCTGAAATTAAACGTTCTCCAAGGTAAAGGCTACCCTCTTCCTCGTTGTATGTGTATTCATACCCAAGATTTGTCATATATGGGAAAAACTCAGGGGCAACATAGTCTTTAATTACAACATCTGCCTGATTTCCATCTGTTATTGTCAGGTTATCTGCTTCTGTTGCGGACTGGTCATAGAATACTGTTATATCCTTTGTTGTGGTAGCTTCTGCCTCTTCTTGGTTAAAGTCTACATCTTCAATTACATTTCCACCGTTATTATCTTCGGTCTGTTCCGTTTCTACCTCTTGAATTACCGCTGTTGGCTCCTGAGTATTAGCTTGTCCACATGATGTGAATGTGAACATTACTGTGCCACAAGCTATTACTACTGCTGATATTCCTAATATTTTTTTCACACGTTGAAATGCCATAAAATTTCCTCCGTTTCCGAACAATACCTTATATTTTAATAACTTTAATGATTTTAACTAAACTAAAATAGATAAAACATACCTATGTATATTATAAGAGTATCTAAATATTTTAAGAAAACACCTGAAGTATTTGAAAGAAGAACATAAGCATAAAAAATAAGGGTAAACTCTCAATAGTTTACCCTTGTTCTTATTCCAAAAATAAAAATTATAACGATTATGCAAATCTTTATTTATCAAATACTTGCACCAATAGCTGTAAGTATTGATAGAATCCATACTACAAAAATAACAATAATTAGTATAATCACGCCTAATAAAACAAGACCAATTATTCTCGCTAACCTTGCATTTTTAGTGTAATCCTCATATTCAAAATAATTTCCTTTTTTGAATCTATCATTAGCTATAATAGTAAATACTAAGGAAAATATACCTGTAACTAAATTTACAAATAACAGATTTAGTATAGATAACGTAATATCTCTAGCTAATGTAGGATTACTCTGCGAATAATTATTTGTGTTATTTGGCTTAAAATCTCTTATATTTTCCTCTGTATGTTGACTATCATACTGAAATCCTTTTATATCATTATTAT
>JAFXWR010000322.1 GCA_017542725.1 Lachnospiraceae bacterium
AGACCTTTTATGTAAGGAATTTGATGATACCATAGAGTATACCGAGAAAAATCCAACGGATATACATAAAAGAGGTAGAGTTCTTGGATTACATTTTGCTTACCAGTTATTTAAAGGTGAAATACCAAATTCATTAGCGTTGTAATATGGAGTTATTTTATGGGTAGAGATTTTGCACCAAAAGACCATTTATTATCACATTTAATGTTTGAAAAAGATGGTCAAGATAGTCCTTATTTTGCAAATTGGACTTGGCATATAGGTGATAAAGTACAACCTCTGTTTACAGACGAGGAAATGGAAGATAGACGTAATCATAGGGCTATGGCTATTATGTGTAGTGATTTGTATGCTACTTTTAGAGCGCAGCTTACAACTAATGAGTTTGATAAGCTAAGTGCTATGCTTACAAAACTTATGAATAAAGTTATAAAGGGAGAGTCACTAGAGGATTTTCCAAAGCCAGTATTAATATGGTTTTTCAATATGAACCATCATTATTATCATGAGCCGAATGATGCGGAATTTTTAGATTGGGTGATGAAAACATATAAGAAAGGCTAGATATATGGTAGACTTGCGAAAGCAACAATTTGGTGAATTAACCGTTATAGAGGACACAGGTAAAAGGACAAAGGCTGGTCTTGTTATATGGAAATGTTTATGTTCATGTGGAAATTTATGTGAAGCTGATTCTCATAATTTAATTAGAGGTCATAAAAAATCTTGTGGGCATTTACATAAAACTGTTAAAAAAGGTGAAAAGTATGGAAAATTAACAGTGCTGTCTTTGCTTAATAAAAGAAGTAGTGATGGAAATATAATTTGTCGTTGTAAATGTGATTGTGGGTCAATTTGTAAGATAAATTCACATAGTATGAAACAAGGTTTAGTAACTTCATGTGGTTGTGAGCATAAAGCGTCAGCTATTAGAAATGGTCGTAAGGTAATTGTTGATTTAACAAATAAACGTTTTGGAAAACTTGTTGCGTTACATCCGACAGAAGAAAGAAATGGGACTAATATAAAATGGTTATGCAGATGTGATTGTGGTAATTTTGTTAAAGTAAATACAGGTGCTTTACAAATTGGAGCTTGTCGCTCTTGTGGTTGTGTTAATTCGTGGGGTGAAGAAAAAATAACTAGGTTATTGAGAGAATCTAATATTTTATTTAAGCTACATTATAGAGTTACTATAAATCATAGTTATAGATTTTTTGATATTGCAATTTTAGATAAACAGCATAAACCTATTTATTTTATTGAATACGATGGAAAACAACATTTTGAAACTGGTGGATGGAATACAGATATTAAACTTAAGCAAACTAAAGAAGCGGATGCTTTGAAAAATCAATGGTGCTTAAAGAATAGTATTCCTCTTATACGAATACCATATACACATTTTGATTCAATTTGTATAGACGATTTGTTATTGAAAAGTAGTAAATTTATTGTAAGGAGTAATTAATGACTAATTGGAGTATAATTTGTAATTATATAAAAAATAATCCTAATACATGGATGACTGATATAAATAAACTTAATATAGAAATTTCTCAAGGAGAGGGTAAAGATAAAGATTTATATTTGTTTAAATACTCTCTGATAGGATGTGATTTTAGTAATCCTTTATGTAAAGAAGCAAGGGGTATTATTATAGATTTATCTAATTTAGATGTGGTGTGTGTAGGGTTTGACAAATTTGGTAATTATGGCGAATCTTATGTAGATACAATAGATTGGCAGAGTGCAAGGATACAAGAAAAGGTTGATGGTTCAATAATCAAGTATTGGTTTGATAAGAGACAGAATAAGTGGAGATTTTCTACAAATGGTATGATTGAGCCAGATGCTAATTTTGCTACATTGTTAAGTGAAGCAAAGGTGACTTGTGGTCTTAATGAGGATAAGTTAGATAAAGATAAGACTTATATTTTTGAACTTATTTCACCACGTAATCAGATTGTTATAAAGTATGACAAGACAACATTAGTACATTTAGGTGTAAGAAATAATCTGACAGGAGAAGAGAGCAAAGTGGGTAATATTGGTGTTGTTGCTCCTAAAGAGTATACATTAGATATTTCAAGTCTTGATGATTGTATTACCTTAGTAGAATCTTTGAATAAATAAAGGAAAAGCAAGGGTAGAACATGAGGGTTTTGTAGTAGTAGATAAGGATTGGCATAGAATAAAGGTTAAGTCACCTGAATATTTATTATTGCATAAGCAAGTAAGTAATCATAGATTTGCTAAGAAGGATTGTATTGAATTAATTTTCTTCCAAGAGGAAAATGTTGAAGATTATGTAAAGAATTTCCCTTTTATTGCACCATTAATAAGATTTTATCAGTATCAGAAAGAGTTGTATTGTCAGCAGTTGGATGTATTAAATGACTACGTAGATTCTTTAGAAGCTGAGTTTAATGGTGAGAGAAAGGCTATTGCTTTAGCAATACAGAATGTACCAGCAGATAAGAAATGGGTAATGTTCGAGCATTTAAAGACTAAAGAAAATGTCCGAAATATATTACAGAAAACATCACTTACAAAATTAGTTGGGTTATTTCCTGATTATCCAGAAATGGATGTGCTGGATTTAATAAAAAAGTAAAGGTGGTTGGCGTATAGTATATCTTGCGCCAATCATTTTTGAGTGAGGAAAAGTTTTATGATATACTTTGATGAAGATGGAAAAGAATTATTACATATTTGCAAAAATTGTGATAATAAGCATAGTGGTTGTGATACAACTGACGAAGATTTATGGAAATTATTAGAGGGAGATTCTTGTAAAAACTTTGTTGCTGGTAAATGTTTTGGGTGTAAGCAATATTTAGAGAATGGATTTGATTCCAATGTTTGTGATATTGTTTTTATA
>JAFXWR010000323.1 GCA_017542725.1 Lachnospiraceae bacterium
AGTATGTTCTTACTAGCTATGACGTCGATAGACTGAATCTCATCGCCAAGTTTTTTAACCTCGTTTGCAGCTACACTTGAGCAATATGACACGGCAGCTGGTTCGGTGCAGCCTGTGGCTACATACATATTTTCTCTTAAAATTCTTAAAATCTTTGGTTTCTTTTCACTAATGTTTTGATCATTAATCATATTAGTCCTTTCGGGTGGATGATATTCGCCCCTACAACATCTAATTATACCACAATATTGCCACATTTTATATAACGAAAATTGAGTATAATAAGAGTATGAAAATTTTAAATATTAAAAAATTGAATATCGTTATTCTTGCTATGATAATAGGATTTGCTAATATTGCCACATTTGCTGAGGCGAATATAATATATGCTCCAACAAGGGAGCAAACTGTAGCAGCAAATGCACCTACCAAAGAAGTTTATAGCCCTTCGGCTCAGTCAAGTATCGTGACTTCAGAGTCTATATCAGCGGCATCATATCCTCAAGATAGTATAGACTACGTAAATATTCATAACCTTACTGAGAAAAATAACAACTTATATTGTTATGAAAATGGCGAGCCCGTTAGAAATGGCTGGCGTAAAATAAATCGTTTGTCATTTGCTCTATATGCTCCAGTAGATAATTTTAATTATAGTTATATTTGGGCTTACTTTGGTTCAAATGGAGCAGCATTAAAAGGAAGCAGTGGTTCAATCAAAAAGGCAAGAATCGGAAACTATACTTATTCGTTTAATGAATATGGTCAGCTCCTAACCGGTTTCTTTAACGAAAGCGGCGAAATGTGGAATGAACTTATGGGAGAAGACCCATTTGATTTACTATATGATGGCGGGACATTATACCATGCATCAGACTTAAGCGGTGCAATGACATCAGGTTGGTATAAATTAAACTCAACTACTTCACGATATCCAAATAAAACATCTATATGGATGTATTTTAGTCCAAGCAACTTTAAAATTACGAGAGCAACTGGCAATAACTACAAAAGCTTAAATGTAGATGGAAAAACTTATGCATTTGATGACAATGGTGTCATGCTTACAGGATTTGAAGCAACTCAATACAACGAAGAACATGGTGGCTCGTCAAAAGTTGTCTACTTTGGAGAAGATGGCGCAGAAGTAAAAAATGGTTTCTACTATGTCGATTTATCAGATGACACAAATGCAGAGCGATTTGAAGACTATGAAGATTATGATGAAGACATAACTATCTATCTTTCTAAAAATGGAATGGTATATAGAAACACAATTAAAAAAATCGGTTCATCTTACTACGGCTTTGATAACAATGGTGTAGTGCTAAAAGGCTTGACAGTATGGAACGGCGGCGACTACATAACAACTATTGATGTAGAAAGTACTGATGCAAAAGATTTTATAATGCATGGTAACTACACTTCAAAATATAATGGCTCAGGTTCTTTATCTTCTGGAGATGTATTACACTACTTTGATTCAAGAGGAAGAAGAATTACTACTTCAGCAAGGCTAGATTTTTCTGATGCTACATATACTTACTCAGCAACAAATGGCGGTGCCCTAGAAGGCTCTCACAATGGAAAATACTACATACACGGTCTAATGTTAAAACCTGTAAGCGGTGTAAAATTTGGTGTATATATAGTTTCGCCTAACAAAACCGATTATAGTATGTCAGAATTAGTGAAGACAACCAATGTAGTAATAACTAACAGTGGCTCTGTAATATCTTCTAAGTCAGCACAAAAAGATGAGGATGACAATTATTGGTTGATATCAAGCAAGTCATTAATCAATATATACACTGTGCCTATAAAAGTTTCAGGCAGCACTTATTACTTTAAGAGCGAGAACTCAAATGGCAGAGAAGATTGGATAAAGTTTGGCGAAAAGGATGCACATGGAAAAACTTGCGTAACACAAGTTCTCTCAAATGGCACAAAGGTTTCAGGTGGCGCCATAAGTTCTTATCAGACCACTCTAAATTCAGAATCAGCAATGAATTTCAATATACACTAATATAAAATTTGCAAATAAATAGGGACAACTGATTCGTCCCTATTTTTATTTGTACTTTTTTATAAATTAATCAGAGAATGTTGGATTTGGGAAGTAAGATAATTCTTTATCTGAATCTACACTTCCTTTCATTTTGCTTAAACAACTTATATTTAAGTCCTTATCTACAGATAACTCATAAACTACATCATAAGCTACTTCTCCACCTTCCCAAGGTCTTCTGTAAGTAAATCTTAGATTTTTATTTCCTTCCTTTGTAGCCTTAAAATAATAAACTACATTGTGTGGCGAACCAACTAAATCTTGGTCAGCATTTAGGTTGTTCTCTTCTCTGTCAAAAACCACTTCGCCATCGCCATTTTCAAACTTGTACTCCCATGTGTAGCCAGTACTTGGGTTAGTCTCAAATTCGAGTGCCATTACTTTCCCTTTTCCAAAACTTGCATTTTGATTAGATTTTGCTCCACATGCTAATCCCATAAGTGCAACTGACAAAATAAGAAACATTGATAAAATTCTCTTCATAGATTTTGCTCCTCGTGTAACATTTTATAAATTAATTTATAACAAACTAAATTAATCCTCATTTTTTTTCTTTTTCTTTACAGATTTTGCTTTCATTGGATCCATTGGGTCGATTACAACTACTTTTTTCTTCACATAATCTACTTTAGTATCTTCAACACTTGCCTCTTCAGGTTTTCTCTTTGACACAACCCTTGCAGAACCATCTTCACTCAAACCAGTAGAAAAGCCTTTTAAGCCTACTCCAGGTCCAGTGTATAATAATTCTTTTTCCTCTTCAGAAAGTGGTCTATGTCTCCATAATATGTTGAATGGAACTTCTTTTCTAAATAATAACTTAGTATCTTCATAGTTGCCAATTCTTTCACCATCATAGTCTCTATGCTCACTTAAGACCCACTCTCTTCTATAAGCCACCATATATCCATCTTCATCAACTTCGTACTCTTTACCTTTATAGACATAATCATCTATTCCTGCAATTTTTTGGTACCTATCGATTGAATACTCTTTACCATTTTCAGTTACTTTAGTATAGAAACCTAAATCATCTTTTCCGCTTACCACATAAGTGTCATTTCCATAATTGATAACCAATGCATCATCTGAATAGTGATATTTTGCTTTCTTATAATCTACTCTATCATAATCTATAGTTGCATCTGGATAAGGCAAATGAATCTCTTTCTCATTACCTTCAGCATCCACTTCAACTATATACAAAGGATCTTCTTCACTTGTATATCTTACAGTTGTCTGTGGGACTACATATGTTTCTTCCTCTTCAATAACAGGTATGGTATCAGCATCTTCTAAATCTTCAGGATTTATAGTACTTCCTCCACCGCAACCTATCAAATTTGGTGTTACACTTTGTACATTTGCATCTGGGACTGGGAGCTCATAGTCAAAACTAGTCGCAAATGACATAAAACTCATAAAATTAAATACTGCGCATACGATTAAAAGTAAAAATACATTTTTTTTCATAACCTTATAACTAACTCCTATAACTTATTACAACTATATTATACCATTTTTATATATAAAATGCTACTCTTCGCTTGCCTTCTTCTTCTGCATTTGGAAGATGAAATCATCATTTGAGCTAGTTCTATCAAATGCATCAAGTATCATCTCAATTGCCTCTTCTTTCTTTTGGTCATTCACAAGTTTATGAATATAATTTGCAACTTCTAACTCATTTGGTTTAAGTAGCAAATCATCTCTTCTAGTACCACTCTTCTGTATATCTATCGCAGGGAATATTCTTCTCTCCTGAAGTTTTCTATCAAGAACTAACTCCATATTACCAGTTCCCTTAAATTCTTCATATATAACGTCATCCATCCTAGATCCTGTGTCGACAAGTGCTGTAGCAAGTATGGTGAGTGACCCTCCTTCTTTCATATTTCTTGCTGCTCCAAAAAACTTCTTTGGCATATGAAGTGATGCAGGGTCAAGTCCACCAGATAAGGTTCTTCCACTTGCAGTGCAAGTTAGATTATATGCACGTGTTAGTCTTGTAAGTGAATCAAGTAGTATAACTACATCTTGCTTTTGTTCTACAAGTCTTTTTGCTCTCTCAACTACCATCTCAGCAACTCTCTTATGTCTCTCAGGCAACTCATCAAATGTAGAATAAATTATCTCAACATTATTTCCTTTAACTTCATCTTTCATATCAGTTACTTCTTCTGGTCTCTCGTCAACCAATAATATCAACAAGTGCAAATCGTTATTATATTTAAGTATTGATTTAGCAATTGACTTAAGAAGTGTAGTTTTTCCCGCCTTTGGCGGAGATACTATAAGTCCTCTTTGTCCTTTTCCTATAGGCGAAAGTAAATCTATAACTCTCATGGCAACTGTACTCTTATCACTGTTGTCAAGAAGTTTTAATTTTTTATCAGGGAAAACAGGTGTCAATTTTTCAAAGCGAACTCTATTTTTAACTTTTTCAGCATCTACACCATTTATCTCAAGTAAAGTTGTGAGAGCTGCATATTTCTCGCCCTCTCTCTGATGCTTCTTTATGCCCTTAAGAATATCTCCTGTACGAAGATCAAATCTATATATCTGTTGATTTGACACATAGACATCATCTGCGCCAGGCAAAAAGTTCTCACATCTTATGAACCCAACAGTCCTTTTAGAATGCTCACTTTCAAGTTCGACTATCTCAAAGATGCCTTCGCAAAGTTCACCATTATTATCAGGTGCCTGCTTTGGCTCACTTTCATATGCCTCTATTAGCAAGTCAATAATTTCTCCTTTGGTCTTGCTACTCACTTTGAGGCCTTTTTCTTTTGCCATTTCTCTTAGTTGGTCTGCAGTTAGTGTTTCTAATTTTTCTCTCATGATATTCCTTTCTAATTACTTTACTTAATTTATATAAATTGATATAATATATGGGTTATGGGTAATAAAAGATTAAAATCTAAAAGGAAAATGTCTATTGGTGAAATTATACTTAGATTCTTTTTCTGTTTTTTAATACCATATATACTGATAAACGGGATTGTTTTCTTTCTATTTATACAAACACCTAAAATAAATGTGGTTGAACAGGATTCAAAAGATTACGAAGAAAATAAAATCAAATTTTCTATAGATTGTCTCTTACCAGTGACTGATGTAAAAACTTATTATCAGGAGTCCGAGATAGCATACTCTAAACTAGGAAGCGTATATATAATAAATGCGGACAACAATGGCGCTTACAAAATCAATGTAACAGCACTTAATAATTCAACTGCTAATTCAATCATTGAGATAGACACTCAAGATAGTGTACCACCTACTATAGACCTTGATAGTGCAGTAATCACTGGCAACACTTTAATAATTTCAGTTCATGACAATCAATCTGGAATAAATTACGATAATCTCTATGCTACTCTTGAAAATGGTACAAGATTAAATCCGACATATATAGACAAGTCTTCTGGCACAGTTCAGTTTCATATAACAGAAGGCAAAACAGTTATTGTGCATGTTGAAGATGACTTCGGAAATCATTCAGACACATCTTTTACAATCAGTTAAATTTAAGACATTTTTATAACAATGGCTGCCTATCACTAGGCAGCCTTTTTATTTATTAAGCTTTTGGTCCAGCATTTTTAATCTCAGCTGGCATATTTGGATATTTCTTATCAAAATTGTCTTTAAACATCTTAGCAAGTTTCTTTGCTTGTTCATCATAAGCATTCTTATCTTTCCAAGTGTCTTTTGGATTTAAAATATCAGATGGGCAATCAGCTATTTCTTTTGGAATGTCAACATTGAATATATCGTCGTGCATAAACTCTGCTTTTTCTATGCTTCCATTTAAAGCTGCAGTAACCATAGCACGTGTATATTTAAGTTTCATACGACTTCCTACACCGTATGGACCGCCAGTCCAACCTGTATTTACAAGATAAACTTTTGTATTGTACTTATCAAGTCTCTCACCAAGCATCTCTGCATACTTCTCTGCAGGGAGTGGCATAAATGGCTCACCAAATAAAGTTGAGAATGTAGGTTGTGGCTCTGTAACTCCTCTTTCAGTTCCTGCAAGTTTTGAAGTAAACCCAGTTACAAAATGGTACATAGCTGCATTTTTATCAAGTCTTGATATAGGAGGTAATACTCCAAATGCATCGGCTGTTAAGAATATAACAACCTTTGGTATGCCACCTACTCCAGGTATCTGTGAATTTGAAATATATTCTACAGGATATCCGACTCTAGTGTTTTCTGTGATACTTCCATCTGAGTAATCGCACTTACGAGTCTTCTCATCCATTACTACATTTTCTACAAGTGAACCAAACTTAATAGCATGATAAATTTCTGGTTCATTCTCTTCTTTTAAATCTATACACTTAGCATAGCATCCGCCTTCAAAGTTAAATACTCCATCAGCTGACCAACCATGTTCATCGTCTCCAATGAGTTTTCTATTTGGGTCTGCTGACAATGTAGTCTTTCCAGTGCCAGAGAGTCCAAAAAATACTGCTGTCTCGTGACTTTCTGGATCCATATTTGAAGAACAGTGCATAGGAAGTATATTATCTTCTACTGGCATAACATAATTCATTATGCTAAATACTGATTTCTTTATCTCTCCAGAATATGCAGAACCAGCTATAACAGCTGTGCTCTTTTCATAATCTATCATAATTGCCGCTTCTGAATTAATGCCAAGTGCCTTTGCATCAAGTTTTAATCCTGGTGCAACTAAGATAGTCCAATCTGGATTTCCATAATTCTTAAGTTCATCGTCACTTGGACGAACAAGAAGCTGATGAATGAATAAATTTTGGCAAGCAAGTTCATTTATTATTCTAAATTTTCTTCTATGCTTTGTATCAGCGCCAGCGAACCCATCAAATACAAATACATCTTTTCCATTTAAGAACTCTATGATTTGATCTCTTATCTTATCAAATGTCTCTCTTGTTGTTGGGACATTTACTGAACCCCATGCTATCTTTCCATGAACTCCTTCAGAGTCAACAATATATTTATCTTTTGGAGAGCGGCCAGTATACTTACCAGTCTTTATAAGGAGTGCTCCTGTCTCAGTGAGTATTCCCTCTCCTCTTTTTACAGCTTCCTCTACAAGTACAGCTGGAGCTAAATTCTTATAAACATTTTTTGCTTTAATTTTACTTAAAAAATCTTCCATGATTTTATCCCTCCACATTTATTCTATACTATGCTACTTTAGCAAGTGCTTTACCATTTTCATCTATTGTGTATGTTCCCACAGATGTAACTATATTCTTTGTAGTACCTTTATCGGCTTTTGCAAGTGTACCATCAGCCTGGAGATAATATGCTCCAGTTGATACATTTATCCAAGTATTGTGTCTCAATTCTCCACTATTTGGATCAAAGTAATACATTGCTCCATTTGACATCTGTCTCCAACCAGTTATCATATAACCAGTAGAATCTACACAATATATTTTTCCATTTTGCTTGATCCACTCATTTGCTGCGCTCTGTCCATTTGCTTTCAAAAAGAACCAACCTTTTGCGTCTTTTTGCCAAGTTCCTGCAGTATCAGCAGTTGAAGCAAGTAATGAATTTGTTCCAGAGCCAACTGCTACAGTTGTTGCTGCAATTGGTACAGAACTTATTGCTGCGTTTGCCGCCATATTTGCTGCCATAGCTTGAGTTGATACATTATTCGCTACATTTAAAACTGTATTCTGTGCAAGACCAGATGTTGCTGCTTCAAGTGATGCAATCTTAGCAAAATTTAATAATTTTGTAGTATCAGTAAATTGTGAACCATTTGCTTTAAGTACAACTGCTATAAGTCTTTGACCATTATAGTCAATCTCTGATGCTACAGTATACTTTGCCTTACTTGTATATCCCATCTTACTTGTTATACCAGCATAGTAATTTTTATTTCCATTAATTAGTAATTGATTTGTAGTTGTAAGGGCCTTAGCAGCTCTATGTGCAGTAGCTGGAAGAGTATAAGCTTGTTGTTGAAGCATAAGCTTAAGTGTTGGATCAGATGAAACTTTATCAATAATTATAGCTGCATCATATGTATTTGTAACTTGTGCATCGTTATTAAGTCCTGTTGGGTTCGTAAAATTAGTTGCCACACAACCCCAATTTTTAACTGTCTGATTCATAAGAGCGACAAAGTTTGGAATACTTCCTGATACATTTTCAGCAACTACATTTGCAACATCACAACATGATCGAACAAACATAGCCCCTAATGCATCTCTAACTGTTATCACATCACCTGCTTTAAGTCCTGCAGTTGATGCACCCGACTCAAGTCCAGTGACGGCAGTAGGTGATACAGCAAGTACATCATCCAACCTTTTAAATGATAAAAGAAGTGATGCAGTAACTAAAGTTGTAAGTGCTGCAGGATGGAATGCATTTAAACCACCCTTTGAAAAATATATCTGTCTTGTTGTAGCATTTACTACTAGGGCGCCTGGCGCAGTTATATTTGGTTTAACAGCCTGTATGCCATTGTTTACTGTATAAATTATAACTCCATTATTTGCTGCTGAAAACATATCTACTTGAGCAGCTTGTGTTGCATTTGTAGTTTGATTCCTTTGTGTAGTATATGATGGTATAGCTGCTGGTTGTTGAGGATTATTATTTACTGCTCCTGGACCAGAATTTGCATTCTCACTTGAGAGCATCTCGTTATTAGAAGTTGGCGAAGCAATCTCGTGGAAAGTAGGTCCTTTATCTGCAGATCTATCATCAGTATAGTTGAGCACGAGACCATTTGTAATTACATTTGTACTGCCGGTAACAGTTGAAAGTTCTATGTTATGGGCTGCTGGCGAAGTAATCGTCTTAACTGTTGGTCCCTTGTTTTCAGCTCCATTTTGATCTACATTTGAAAGATTTTGTCCCACTGAATAGTCATAACTTACTCCTTGTATAGGAGAATAATTTGTAGTTGAACTATTTGGTAGAAGACCTGGTCCTGTAAACTGATTTTGTAAATATGTAGTTGATGCTGCACTAGATGACATATTTTTTGTGCCAGTGCCAGGTGCTACTCCAACGACAACAGTATCAGCATAAACTAAATTTGTCAATAATAGTGCCAAGCAAACTACTATTGATAAAACTCTTTTAGACAATGACTTAAACATTATCACCATCCTCCTTTTCAGATACTCTTTCATTTTTCTCTTCTGCTATACCTGTAATTTCAGTAAAGAGCTTCATAAACTCCTTACCTGTAATTGTTTCTTTCTCTATAAGATATTCAGCAATTTTGTCAAGCGCGTTTCTATGCTCTTTGAGCATTACCTTCGCTTTTTCAAAAGCATCTTTAAGCATCTTTTGAACTTCTTCATCTACCTGAGTAGCAGTCTCATCACCGCAGTTCATATCAACACCATTTTCAAGATACATACTATGGCTTGTCGCAAGTCCCATAAGACCGAATCTCTCACTCATACCATATTGAGTAACCATAGCACGCGCAAGTTTTGTTGCCTGCTCTATATCATTTGCTGCCCCTGTAGTTATGGTATCAAATACTATATCCTCTGCTGCACGACCTGATAAAAATACTACTAGCTTCTCTTCAAGTTCTTTCTTTGTATTTAAATATTTTTCTTCTTCTGGAGTTTGAAGTACATAGCCAAGTGCTCCCATAGTTCTTGGAACTATAGTTATCTTTTGCACTGGCTCTGTATGTTTCTGAAGTGCTGTCACAAGTGCGTGACCTACTTCATGATATGATACTATCTTTCTCTCTTCTTTAGAAAGTATTCTATCTTTCTTTTCTTTACCTACAAGAACCACTTCAACAGCATCTTTCAAATCTTGTTGGCAAACCTTTTCTCTCTTTGCCTTTGCTGCAGTTATCGCAGCTTCATTTATCATATTGGCAAGATCTGCTCCAACTGCCCCTGAAGTAGAAAGTGCTATCTCTTCAAAATCAACCGTCTCATCAAGTTTTACATCTTTAGCATGCACTTTTAATATATTGATACGACCTTTCAAATCTGGTTTTTCTACTACAACTCTTCTATCAAATCTTCCTGGTCGAAGAAGTGCTTGGTCAAGTATCTCAGGACGATTTGTTGCCGCCATAACCATGATACCATTATTAATTTCAAATCCATCCATCTCTGATAAAAGTTGGTTAAGAGTTTGTTCTCTCTCACTATCAGCACCGCTTCCAGAACGAGTATCTCTTGACCTACCTATCGCATCAATCTCATCTATAAATACTATACAAGGCGCTGCTGCCTTAGCTTGCTTAAATAAATCACGTACACGAGATGCACCAACACCTGCAAACATCTCTACGAAGTCAGAACCTGTCATTGAAAAGAAAGGAACCTTTGCTTCACCTGCTACAGCTTTTGCAAGAAGTGTC
>JAFXWR010000324.1 GCA_017542725.1 Lachnospiraceae bacterium
CTTATGTCTTTTTCTTCATAGTCAAACATAAAATTTGTTAATCTAAACATATCATATCCCCAAGTTCCTGCCACCTTTTGTGCCGATACATTTGGATGTTGATCTTCCACAATATTGACCCAAGAGTAATATGTGACAACTCTATAAATCGTGGTTGTGTTTCCACTTACAACTTTGTAATACCCTTCAGCACTTGATGAACTTGGCTTATAACTTTGAATATGCATTTCTACTTCAGCCCAATAATAACTTAAAAATCCACCAGTAGTTGCCATCCTAATAAAGTATTTATTTACATCAGTTGCATAGTAACAATTACAACTACCAAAACCTGCATCAGGTCTATCCGCAAGTAGTCCCTCCATATATGGTTCTTCATTTGCACCAATAGGGTCTATATCAATTACTATCTCTTCGCCATCTCCACTACTACCACTTGATGAACTTGAACCACTGCTTGTTGTTTCTTCTTTTGTGACAGTTGCTACAGTTACTACATCAGTGCTACCTTTAACACATATCTGATAATACCCTTGCTCTTTCCAAACAAATAGTTTTCCCATTGCTTCGGCACATGCTTCAGGTTGCATATATTGATACTCTTCCACTTCAAGCCGTGTTGAGAGCATACTTTGAACTTCTTTTTTTAATTTCTCAAAATCAACATCTGTTTTTAACTCTTCCCAAGCAAGTACTCCTGCTACATTTTCATTGCATAAATAAATTAGTCCACTACAATAGACAATTTTATTAAGATATTTTTTAGCTGGAGTTGGTAGTTTGTCAAATACTAATGGTGTGAACTCCTCCCAGTTAACTGCTTTTATATAATAAATTTGGTCATAGCCTCTGTAGTAAAAGAAACTACCAACTATCGCAATGCTTGGATTAAGTGATGTATAGTAACTATATTTAAAATTACTTATTTCTTTGTATCCTAATTCTTCCTTCACATCAATTTGATAAAGTTTTGATGAGCCACGACATACAACATATGTTCCATTTTCATACTGTGTCGGATTCTCTGGTGTTTTAGTCGTTACTGTCACATAAGGGTATCCATCCATATCATATATTGCTTTATAGTATTTATCCTCAGATGAAACATACTGATAGTTAGATGACACAGTTGGATTTAAAGTTTCACCTTTATAACAAGAATATGCACTAAAACTATACTGACCATTAATTTCTTTTATGAAATAATAAGTTTTATCTTCCTTACAATAAAAAAGTTTGTGTGCATTTGATTCATTAAGTTCAGGTAAGTTATCAGATGAATCTATTTCAATTATTTTACAACCACCTATCTCGATATTTTCTGTGCCGTTACCAATATAAAGTTTATTAGTATCAGTTGCATACTTTAACTCTCCAGCTACCACTCCAGCATTATTTAGATTTGATGACAAACCTCTTTTTATTAAAACTCTATTTGACATGTTCGCTCCTAAAAATACCCCCACCATTATGGTGGAGGCTTATTCTAAAATGTTCCGCAATCAATAGTTCCGTTAGTTAAGAACTCTTTTAATTCATTAATAGCACCAACTATTGTTTTGGCTGTAGTATTTAAAGTATTGTCAGTGATGTTCTGTTTGAGAGCAAGTAAGTCAGCAAGCAACTTCTCATTTGGTATTTTTTTGTCAGATGGTGTGGCACTAAGTGTCCCAACTATAACACCAGTCTTAAAGTTATCTACTGTAAGATTTGTGACATCATTATCATCGGCATCAACTGTCTTATTAGTTAAAGTACCAGTCAAATCTTTTATATCATTAAATAACTGTGTAGGTGTAATGTCATCTGACAAATCATTTGAACCTACTTGCCGTGTGGCATTTACAAGACCTGATAAAAGGTTAGCTACAGGAATTTCAATAGTTTGTCCACTCTTAAGTGTAAGAACTATCTTTCTATTTGTAGCATCGTAAGAGCCTGATACAACTAACTCTTCAAGTGGTAAGTCAACTGA
>JAFXWR010000325.1 GCA_017542725.1 Lachnospiraceae bacterium
GAACTCTGGCAATTTTTCTTAAAGCTGAATTCGGTTTCTTTGGAGTTGCAGTTTTAACTGCAGTACATACACCACGCTTTTGAGGTGAACTTGTGTCAGTCGCACGCTTAGTAAGCGAATTAAAACCTCTGTTTAATGCTGGAGCAGTAGATTTAAATGTCGGTTTCTTTCTGCCCTTGCGCACTAATTGGTTAAATGTAGGCATCCTTTATCCTCCTTTCTCAAAAATTTGTTGTCGCACACATTAAAACACTTGTCGTTTTATATGCGACAAAAACGGCTCTCCCCTTTTGAGAGAGAGCCTTATAATATTAGCAAAAATCAAGGTTTTTGTCAATGAAATGGGCTCGGAAAACTCGCCCATACTGCTATTGAATTAACGCACCATTACTATCAAAATTATATACTTGACCGCCAATCATCTGTTGACCTGTCATAGCTTTTCCATACCAATTGTCACTAAAATCTGCCTGTAAATAATATATCTTATTTCCCTCTTGGTGCCAGCCTATTTTCATAACACCAGCGCCATCAAAATAATACCATTTGTCTTGGCCATCCCAGCCAAGATTGAACCAGCCATTAGCTAAGAAACCAGTATTTGTTGTTCCAGTTCCTTGATTAAAGCTTCCTGACAAGAAGTACCATGTTGTTGTGTTTGGTACTCTTAACCACTGACCATAGCCTACATTTCCATTGTCATCTCTTGCATTAACCATTGGCGAATTGACATTTTCTGGATATGACTTAAGGGTTGTTGCCAATGTATCGTTAGATACCATCTTACTTTCCGGTATGTTGTTTGTTCCATTCAATGTATCTGCATATAAAGGATTCTTTGTCAAATCTCCCATAGGACCATGTGTTGGGTCACTTGATCCGCTACTACTGCCACCTGAATCTCCACCACCTGGTACATATGGCCTAGGAGTAGGGCTTGGAGTTGGTGGGGTTGGAGTGCTACCTTCAAAAGTAATGCCTAAATAAACGCCCATAGGGTCAGGAATATAATCTTCAAACCAAACTGCAATTTTATCTAATGTTCTAATCTTTTCTTTTGTTAAATCATAATTATCATTTAAAATCTGTCTAACCTGAGTATCATCGGCTCCTGCTGGGATTAACTCTGACATATCGTAAAAACCATTAGCTGCTTTACCTGATGGATTAATACATTTTGAAATATTATTTGCGACAAAATTTTCCATTTCCTCAACTGTAGTAGTTGAATCAAAAGCGAAAATCTTTTTTTCATTTGGATATTCAGTAGGATTTCCATATGATATTATATAAAATTTGTCTGTACCTGGGGTTGGGACTACTGGGTCGCCCCACACAGCATACAAAGTAAGAGGATTTGATGTAAATGCTGACGGACTATCAATATTTTCCGCAAACATATATGGTGTACCTGATTTATCAGCTAATGTATTCCAAGCTTCTAACTTACGAACATAACCATCTGCATTTTCGCAAGTCATACCTGCACTACCTGATATCTTTATAGGATTACTACTTAAGTCATCACTTGTAGAATCAGTATACCAAGTTTTACTTGTAGATATAGTGTATCCACTTGGTAAGTTTTGATTATATGTTACTGTATATGTAGTTGGGGTTGGGGTTGATGCACCTGAGAAAAGACCTGGGTTAGTTGAGCCTTCATCTATGTGAGCATATAATTTACCCCATGGAGTTTCGGTATCAGTAAATTTTGTTCCTTTTTCACCTACAAGTTTTTCACAACCAGAAAACATAAACTTACCATTGCTTGTTGATACTTTGTCTACTACAAACTTGTCTGATACTCTTATTGTTTCTAAATTTTCACATGAAGAAAACATTCCATACATATCAGTGACATTACTTGTATCAAATTTAGTTAAATCTAATTCCTTCGCTCCTGTTGTATTAAACATTTCTCTCATACTTGTAACATTACTTGTGTCAAAATTATCATCAAGTATAATTTCTGTCGCACTAGTACAATAAGTAAACATATATGATGTATCAGTCAAGCTATCTGTCTCAAGACCACTTGTTTCTATCTTTTCAATTGCCTCACAATGTTCAAACATAGCTTTGAAACTAGTTGCATTTGATGTATTAAGGTTCCCAAGATTAGTAATTGAAACTAAACCTTTAAAATCTTTAAAAAGTCTTCTCACATCTGTTGCTACTATTGGTTCTTCAAATACAGCCTTTTTGATACTATTTCTCTCATCTTCAGACAAACTTGTATATACTACACCATTCTCATCAAAATCTACTGCTGTGCGTCCTTCTCCAGCACTTGCATAGTAATGAATAGTTTTATTATCACCATCTCCATCTACTATCCAATACATATATGGGCCTTCGCTCCACACTGCATATAAAATGAGTTTATACTCAGTAAAATGAGTTGCATCTGCAATCTCATCAGCAAAATTATATTCAGTTCCCGTTCCATCTGCTTTTGTATTCCATTTTAATAATTTACGAGTAATGCCATCTGCATCTTCACAAGTCATATCATCACTGCCATTTAACTCAGTATAAATAGATTCTGCATTAGGAAAAGTCTCATCAGGATACCAAGTTTTACCATCTGATAAAGAGTATCCACTTGGTAAGTTTTGATTATATGTTACTGTGTATGTGGTTGGAGTTGATGCGCCTGAGAAAAATCCAGGGTTAGTTGTGCCTCCGTCTATGTGAGCATATGTTTTATCATATGGTGCTGAAACATTACTATAAAGTGTTCCACTTCCACCTTCGAGTTGCGTATTATCTCTAAACATATCATCACTATACTCAACATTCTCTACAGTGAAGCCATCTGATACATAAATCTTTTTTAACTTTAAACAACTAGCAAACATATCTCTCATATTTGTTACACTGCTTGTATCAAAAGATGTCAAATCTAATGATGTCAATGCCATACAACCACCAAACATTCCTTCCATATCTACTACAACGCTTGTATCAAAACCTGTCAAATCTAAAGATTGCAAATCGTTACAAGTACTAAACATTTGTCCCATTTCTGTTACTTTATTTGTTTTGAATTTATCTCCAAAAGTTATAGTTTGCAAACTAGAACAAGCATAAAACAAACTTGACATATTAGTCACATTACTTGTATCAAAATTATCTCCAAAATTAATAGATGTTAATAATGCACATGAACTAAACATCTGATGCATATATATTAAACTGCTCGTGTCAAATGTGCTTACATCTAAAGTTCCTGTTAATGATTCACAGTCAAGAAACATAGACCAAAAACTTGTTGCTTTTGAAGTGTCAAGATTACTAAGACCTGTAATTGTTTCAAGATAATAAAAACCAGAGAAAAAACTTTTTGCATCTGTTACTTCTATTCTATCTTCAATTATGGCATACTTTACAGATTCTTTATCTAATCCAGAATAGACTACACCAGTAGTCTCATCAAGTACTATAGCTGTGCGACCCTCACCAGCAGTTGCATAATAATGAATAGTTTTATTATCACCTTCTCCAGTTACTATCCAATAAGCGAATGCTGTTGGCCCTGGGGCCACTGGCTCACTCCACACAGCATATAAGGTAAGTTCGCCATCAGTAAAAAGGCTCTCACTAGTAATCCAATCACCAAAAGAATAATCATCCCCCGTTCCACCTGCTGCAGTATTCCAGCCTTCTAATGTGCGAACATTTCCACTTGCATCCTCACAAGTCATTCCAGTATAGTCATATATCTCAAATACAAATTCATCAGCATAATCCCACAAAGTAGCATCATTGCCCCAAGTACTACCTTCTGCCAAACTATAGCCCTCTGGTAAGTTTTTATTATAGTGTAATGTATAAAGATTTGATGTTTTCCACATTGCATACAAAACAAGATCATAAGAATCAGAAGGAAGATCAAAATATTCTAAATTATATTTAGAAATACTCTCTTGATAAGAAAACCTTGTCCCCGATCCATCAGCTTTTGTATTATAGCCAGTTAGATTACAAACATTTCCAGCTGTATCCACGCAAATCCTAGTATTCCAACCCTCTATAAGAATTGAATCGGTATCACTATATAAAGGACCACTTTTGTCCTCATACCAGGAACTACCTTCTGGCAAACTAAAACCTTCTGGAAAGTTTGGTTTTAATGATAATGTATAAATTGGTGAGTCACCAAAAAGTTTTTCTTCAACTTCTGTCTCAGCTTCAGATTCAGTCTTTACCTCTGTTTCGAGCTCGCCAAGTTTCGCACCTACAGTGGCCTCTTCTTCTGGTTCTTCTGGATAGTCTGTCTCTTCTATATCATCATCGGGAGTGCTAGATTGTAAGGTGATATCCGCACCTTCGGGCTCGCCAAAATTTGCCCCTACAATACTTTCTTCTTCAGGCTCGCCAAGCTTCGCCCCTACGAAGTTGTCATCCGCCTCTACAGTAGTCTCCTCAATTGTAGTTTCATTTTCAATAGCTTCGGTATTTCCCATACCCTCTGCAAATGTGACAAATGCATGAGATGTAAATATCATACATACTACAAGCAACATACTTAAAATTCTTTTAAGTTTCTTCATTGCGGCCACCTCCATAATTCTTATTTATTATTTTATAATTATATAGTTTTTCACTATACAATATATACTTTTGAAAAATTTTTGTTGCATTTTATATGGATTTAATCATTTTATTATTTATCACTATATATATCATTTAAAGTATACTTGATAACATTTTTTACATCTTCTTCAAATCCTGCTGCTGAAAAAAATCCATATCTATAAGTATTTAATGTTGTAGCATTAACTTGGAATATTTCTTTCTCGACTTCACTTAAGCCAAGCTTATTTTTTCTGAATTTAACTTCATAAAAAATATATCCATTTTCATCTTCTGTCACTATATCAAATTCACCATTCGTCTTAGTTGCTGGCATATCATAGTAGTATTTACCAATTTTGAAAAATGGTGGTTTGATCTTATTTTCTTTATTTTTCTTGATTAAAAACTGCTTGCAGATATCTTCAAATATTTTTGGGACATATTCTTTTTCAAAATCATCATTTATATATTTATCATAAAAAGCATTAGCACTCATCACATTAAACTGTGAATTATATCTATAAATATATTTATAATAAAATGATGACAAGTTGTCCGAGATAAAATATCCTATTTTCTTCTTATTGTTTTCATCATTTATAGGTGCTTTTTTTTCAACTAGTTCCATACTAATTAATTTATTTAGCACTTCTATAAGCAGGGGACCGCTTTTTATACTTGATTGATTTAAAATGTCAATGGGTCTTGAATATCCTTTTGCAAGTGTCTCAAATATTTCGTTGGCATTATTCATTTTTTGAATTTCAGATTTTAGATATACTTGAATTTCACTTTCAAGTCTTGAGTCATTAGATGCTATGATATTTATAATGTTTTCTTTTACGGATAATTTATCATCTACCAATTTGTTGTAATATGGCACGCCACCACATACACTATACATTTTTACCTTATCAGTATCAGAAAAATTATTATAAAACTTTGATGAGTCATAATAATCCATTTGTTTTAAATTGATTGTCAAATCAAAGCGACCATACAATGGATTTTCATACAATAAAAGATCTTTCATTATATCTATGTATGAACCACTTATTATGAGTTTCATATTTGAATCATTTTTATATTTGTCTATCAAGTTCTGGATTATACTGTCAATTCCTTCAACTATCTTTATCAAATATGAGTACTCATCAATTACAAGAATCAATTTATTTTTTATAGAATATTCAAATAAATATTTTAAAGCCTCTTCTATCGTATTGAAATGTATGAAATCGACATTTAATTTTTCACAAATAATTTCAGTTAAGCTATCTATATTATTTTTCTCTGTTGTCTGCTTAGCTTCAAAGTATATTATCTTATCTTTTTTATCTTTTATTGAATATTTTATTAACTCACTTTTGCCTATTCTTCTTCTACCATAAATTAGACAAGCTAAAAAACCATTTTTACTAAAAAATGAATCAAGTTTGTTAAGTTCGCTTAGTCTCCCAAAGAATTTGTCTTTTGTCATATACTAATTTTAGCATAGGATTTAATTAATGTCAATGTTATTAAAAAGTTTTTTAATAAAATGTTTTTTATCAAAAAGGTATATACCCTGCCTTTTTTATGTCTTCCTTGCCCTTATCAGACAAGATATAATTATAGAGTTTCATAGTCTCTGAGTCAGCAGGAGTATCTTCTCTTATAACAAGATAATACTCATTTAAAAATGGATATTTTCTATCTCCTATAGTCTCATCACTTGGCATAACACCATCTATAGATATAAGCTCAAGACCTGGAACTGCATACATTTTTTTAGCATAGTAGAATACACTATAGCCTATCGCATTACCACTATTGTTATATGATGCAAGGGTCTCTATGAGACCATCCATTCCCTCTATACGATATTTTTTAGGTGCATCAACCGGTGTCACATCTTTCATAACAAGGTTTAAGAAAAGTGTCTGACTTCCACTATTTAAAACTCTTTGATATGCCTCTATCTTTTGATCATCGCCACCGAGTTCCTTCCAATTGGTAATCTTCTCTGTGTAAATGTCTCTAAGTTGCTCTGTTGTCAAATTCTTAACTTTGTTTTGTGCGTTCACTATAAATACAAGTGCATCCACACCGATAGGAGTTATTTTTAATTTTACTGGACTCTTATCAATTATCTCTTTTGTCTCTGATGATGGCTCATATACTAAAAGCAAATCTGCATTGCCATCTAAAAGATTTCTCCATGCATAGTCAGTTGTTGTAACCTCTGTATTATTTTCAGCCTCTGTCAAAGATTCACCTAAGTAGCTTGATCTAATTTGTGCCATCATTGGCATATTGGCAGTAGAGCCATCTACTCTTGGATAACTTTTTTTCTCGGCAGTTACCTGTGTAGTTTCTTTTGTTGCATCAGCAGTTGTTTCTGCTACTTTTACCGTATTGTTGCAGGCAAATGTTGCAAATAATAATGTTGCAACAATAGTTAATTTAAAATATTTCATTTCCAATTCCTTCCGGGCTCGCAGTGCTCGCCCCTACATATATGATTAATATTCAGTGACAAATTCTCCAGCGAAGTCTTTTTCGACTGCATCTTCACGCATGGTATCAAATACAGAATAAGTATAGATAGGTATCCCATCGTAATCCATAAAGCCATATTTGAAACCATTTTGGTATGTGAAAAATTTTTCTGTCATATTATCAATGTATTTTAAATTGTCAACTACTATATGCAAGTCATTGTTAATTACTCCCATTCTTCCAGTACTTGCATCAGTAAATGGCTTATAATCAGTCTCAATATTATACCAACCCCTTATTATAAGAGCCCTACCAGGAATCTCGTTTGCAACTTTTAAATCTTTGTCCAAAAAGTATGTGTTACCTTCTTTAGTTATAACTATATAATCGTCATAGGCATAAGTTTCTATTGAGTCAATGTGATCAAGTACTACATTGAAATTCACATCATAGAGTTCAAAGTCTGTTCTACTTGAATAATCGGTAGCAGTGCCATTTGAAAAGAAGACTTTGTCAAATTTTTCTATCTTTTCTATCATACAATTGGTGTCAAACTTTTTAACTGTTTCCAGTTTCTCATTGTAAACGGTATTCTTATTAGCAAATATATAGCCCTCTTGAATAAAAGTATTATCAAGACTCTTAAACGTCGCAACCATCTCTAGTTTATCATTATATACATCACAAGTATCATCATCAAACATACCTATATCAATACTCTTGTGTGCCAAGAATAAAACATTCCCATTATGAACGAATGCATTTACATACTGATACTTGCCACTTTTTTCTATCTTCGTAATTGAATCATCATACTTACTTTGCTCTTCTTGTATCTTTTCCCAATTTGTCTTCTCTTCTACATATGGGCGGTCTTCGCTCACTTTTTCTCTCTTATCAAAATCATAATCAAAAGCGATTTTCCCTCTTCTCACAGTTAATACAGGGAATGTATCACTATATATTCTTTCATCTACGTCCTCATCAAAAATAAAATTGTAATTTTCATCAAGATAATTATATTTTCTGCCATCTGAACCATCTTCGTTTTTTACTCTTCGTGACAAATTCACAAGATGCACATTATTTCTAGTTTCAACACCATTAAGTGAATATCCTTCTATTCTTTTTAACTCATTAAAATTTTCATCGCAAATTATGGTCACTTCTTTTTCATCGCTTCCATATTCGTCTGTTGACATAACAAAATTTCTGTCAAAAGTTTCTAAATTACTATAAGGCAAGGTGGTTGTTTCTTTAGTATTTACATTGAATACTTTTA
>JAFXWR010000326.1 GCA_017542725.1 Lachnospiraceae bacterium
ACTAAGGAATATATAATAAGTCGCACAACGATTGATGAAAAGTTGTATGATGAAAAATATAGAGTAGAGTGGTATATGTTACCAGACGAAGCTAAGTCACATCAGATTTGCACACATATTGTCGGTATTGATTGTGAGATGGATGAAATCTTGTAATAAATAAACTAAATAATGTATTAAATAGCCGTTTCCGTAAGGGGACGGTTATTTTTATTAAAATAAATAAAATTATTTTAACAAAAGTGTTGACATTATTTTAGTTATGCTGTATATTGTATTTAATCAGTTTGGTAGTGTAAAGTTTGTTCAGTAAAGTTTGTTCAGTAAAATGTTTTTGTAACGAAAGAGAGGATTTATAAATGATTAGAGTACATGATACTAAGCAGAATCTTAATACAAAGGTAGTGCTTACTACAATTAACTGTGATGGCGTTTATCGTTATTGGAATGTTGACAGTATTGAGGAATTACATAGATGGTGGTGGGATGAAAATTATGATGGTCCCGGTGGTGATGATGAAGTAGTTGAGTTTTTGATTGATGGTAAGGTTGTAGATACTAATATCAAATGCTTTATTGATATAGCGAATAAGTTTGACTTTGCTGAAGAAGTAGAGCCGGGTACATTTGAAATAGAAACAGAGTCAGGCACATTTCAGCATATTGGTACAGTAGCAGGCTAATAATAGGAGGAAATAAAGCTATGGTATATAAGTCATTTGATGAACTTAATAGAAATTATACTGATGATAGGGAGAAAATGACAGAAAGTCAGGAACAGTCGTATGTATCAGATTGTTTTGATACTTATGAAAATATTGGTTTTACAAAGGGTTTTGTAGCCATATATGATGAAAATAAGAATTATGATGGACGTAAGTTCAAGGTGTTAGGTAGGGTTAGTACCGCTAATGGTGAAGCTGATTTGGAGTGTTTACCTATGTGGCATATTCAGTTTGATGATGGCGTAAAGATGGACGCTTATCCAGAGGAAATTTGTATTGCTGAACAAGCATCATGATAAAGGAGAAAAGTTATGAAACTTAGTATTGATGTTGAGTTGATGAACGTACCGAAATATGCGGAGACTATGCCTTATATTGTGGCAAGAGTAGATGAAAACGATTCAAACGTGTATTGGTTTTATGGTGCTTGGGATGATAAAACTGAAGCTGATAGAGTTGCATTGGAATTAGGCGATTCAGCAAAAGTATTTGAAAACAAGTAAGTCTTGTTGTAATATTATTACGGTACTGTTGTATAATTTTATAAAGGAGTCTGAAATATGATTGTTATTGAAAACGCAGCTAATGAAAAGGCAAAATTTAGGAAGATGTTCAAGAATTTTACTTCTTTGTATATTATGATGAAACCTAATGGTAACAAGGTTGATATTAGATTTTCTGGAGAGTCACATCATGGAGCAAGGGTAGAATTGAAACTTGTTGCTAATTCGGATTTTGCTTCTAATTTGAGAAATACAATTTATTTGCCTTTTGTGGATTATAATGATTGTGTTTTCGATTTAATATTTGATGAAGATGGATTTTATTTAGAACTTTATAAGAATAATTATCAAGGGATTAAAACTATAAATGAGCAAGGTACAGAGGGTTATATAAGTACCGTAGTATTTAAGACTCGTAGAAAGACTACACATTTTACAGTCCCTTGTAATAGGTATACTGATATAATACAGTAAGGTATTATTAAAGCCCCTTCCCACTATGGTAAGGGGCTTTTATTAGTCTTTTGATAAATAAAAACTTGTATTTTGTTTTATTTGATGTAGACTTTTTAAAAAATCTATAGAGGACTTTATGATGGTTACTCGACTATCATTATCGTCAGTCCAAATAACGGGTATTTCAATCATTTTTTTATTATATAATGACGCAAGATAGATATATTCGACATCAAACGCAAACCGATTGATTTGTTGTTTAGGTAAGATAATCTCTTTTACAAAATCTTGTTTTAATGCTTTGAAACCGCATTGCGTATCTTTTATATTAGGCAACTGTACAGTTTTATTTATGATATTTTTGCAAGTATTACTTATTGTTGTTCTAATAAAAGACCGCTTAGTGGGTAAATTAGAATCTTCTAATTTACGTGAACCTAATATAAAATCATAACCTTGACTTGCTTTTGTTAGTACTGTTTGAATAGCTGATAAGTCTGTAGACAAGTCTGCATCCATGTATATACTGTAATCGCCAGTAGCTTTTTCTAAGCCTTTTTTAACCGCATATCCTTTTCCTTGGTTTTCATCATAACTAATTACTGTAAAATCAAGAAATTGGTCATTTCGATAGGTTAGTGTTATAGGCTTTATTTGAGTTTGAAGAATTTCTTTTGTATCGTCTGTACTACCGTCATTTACTACGATTATTTCAAATGTTGTATCTTTAGTAGTATGCTCAAACATATAATTATAGATTTTTGGTATGTTAGCATGAAGTTTCAAACCCTCGTTATAGCAGGGTATTATGAATGATAAGAACATAGAGGTTGCCTCCTTTGCAACTATGTCTATTATAATGTAAAATGCCTTAGTATGCAAAGGGTTTTTCTTGTTGAACACTATGTTTTGTGCTATAATTATAGACGCTGAATGTTTAAATTTTATAGAGGTAATGTAAATGAAAAGATTATTTGTGTTGCTTTGTATTGTTGTGTTAGTGCTTAGTGGTTGTGGCGAAAAGAAGGCTGAAGAAACTATCCCTGAGGAGCCAATTATTGTGACTAATACTAAGCCAGAAAAAGAAGAATACGTAGAAGAGGATATTTGGGTAGATTGTCCTACGTTAAGTACAAAAGTAGGTACTACTTATACTTTTATTGATGGTAATATCAAGTATATAACTACTAATGTTAAGTATGGTGCCGCTTTATATGAAGGACTAAAATATCCTAATATTACTGCACAAATTAGTGTAAAACCACGTACAGTTGTTAATCCTACTGAATATGACATTTTAGATATACATTTTTATGATAATGGTACAGATTTGAGATTGATAAAAACAATAGATGAATTGTGGGCTTATTATAAAGAAACCTATACTGTAAGTACACCCGGAGATAAGTTTAGTGGGGTCTATCAATTAACTGGGGTGACTAAAGAAAAAAATTTAAATGGTCAAACTTATTTAGCTTTGACGTTTACAGATGAAGATTTTTCAACTTTTGTTTGTCAAGATTATGATAAACAGGATATGTTGACATTAAATGAGTCTTATTATGGAAATTGGTATGATATAACATATAGAGTAGAAGAGGGCTTGCATTATAATGAAAATCGTACTGATGTGTATTATAGATTAACTTCTATGAAGGATTATTAAGTTATGTTAAAAAATTTAGTTTGTCTGGATGGGTCTAATTTTACTTTAGTGCCTTTCACTAAGGATTATAGAGTACATAATTTGCTTTTTATAATAGCAGATACTAAACAAAAACGATTATATTGTTATACTAAACTTGCATTAGAAGAAATATATAGACAACGTAAGTTGGAAATACAAGGTATTGTATTCTCGACAACACAATTGGGTAAAATTGTAGATTGGAAAAATACTACAGATAATGGAATAATAGAGATTAACACGACTATTAGAACTCGTAATATAGGGGACGCTATTCCGTGGAATCACATTGCAATATTAGATAAAGCATATTTAGTTAAACAGTTTTATCAAGGCTTGTATTTTTATTATGATAATATGAGTGTTTGTCAGGTAACTTCGGACACGAGCCGTCCTTGTTTATTTTTAGATGGTGCTACTAACACTAATGCAAATATAGTAACTATGTTGTCTAAATACCCTCAAAGTATTAAAGTCTCCATACAAGGGTATAAAAATAAGACTCTAAGCTTAGATTCATTAGAATGGTCTTGTGCTAATTTAAGTAGTGCTTTTTTAAATGATACTATTAAAGATATTAATTTTGGGAAACTACACTTAGAAAAAGTAAGTAATTTAACGGATTGTTTTACTAATTGTAATGATTTGCATGAGATAGACTTTTCTAGTTGCGTAAATGATATTCTTGTAAAAGCAGAGACTAAGGAATCTGATTTTAGATTGTTTAATTTAGCAACCATAGCTAATTTAAACACCCAACAAGTGATTATATATCTTAATAAGGACACAAGTTTGTTCAATAAGCGTATAGTAGAAAGCAATCCATATTTCAAAGTAATTGGTGGGGTAATACCTAATTCACAAAGGGAGCGATTAACAAAGCTGAGAATAGGAAAGGAAATACTAATGAATACAACCCTTACGGAAACTGCTAAAATTAAAGGGTTTATTGTCTTAGTAGATACTACATTATGAAAAATAAGCTTGTTTCACCACAACATACTATATTTAAAAAACTTCAAATATCACTATTAATTCTATTTGGTTTGACTTTCTTGGTTTTGTTAGGGTTTATTGTATACACTATACAGATAACACATAATGATTTTGGTAAAATTAAGTTAGTAGGTGCAGCCGATAATAGTGCTATGTATATTGAGGAAAATGGTAATTTTAAATGGTATAGTAATCAAGAAGATTTAAAGCATAATTGTTTAGTAGGTAAAGTGCAAATTTATAGTGGAGATAACGCAGTTAAGGCTATTAATCGTTATAGTTCACATTATTGGAATATGACTTCAGATACTATTACAGAATGGTTTGATGAAGATAACAAAAAAGAAGATTTGGTTATAATGATTATAAGGGGTTTGTATTATCAAGAAAATATTGGAGATAAGACTGGAAACTCTAGTAGTGATTATCGTTATTTAATAGGCTTTAGGCATGGTAAGTTTTTTCAAACATTGGAACAAGCTACTGAAAAAGTTTTTATGTTTTATGTAGAGGATTATGTCGATTAAACTACCCACGATGCTAAAGCATCGGGGATTTTGACAACCCTCGGTTGTTAGTATCCCAAGTTTAATAGCTTAAGCTCTTCGAGAACTACGTTAAGGGAGAATATATAGGTACTTTGGAATGTAGTACCAAGTTCCAAACACTACGGTCTGTGATTAAACAATCCTGTTGGGTAGGGATAGTGTTGCAGACATACAAAACCTCTCATTAACATTGGCGATGGTACGCAAACCACTCTTCGGAGTGAGTAATTAAATCCGTATAGGATTTTGAAAGGAGACGGTTTATGGTTTACGTCATAAGTAAAAACGGACAACCTTTAATGCCTACGGAAAACCATGCTAAAGTCCGTATCCTATTAAAGCAAGGAAAGGCAAAGGTTATTAAGAAATGTCCGTTTACAATACAACTGTTGTATAGCAACACGAACTATACACAAGAAATTATTTTAGGCGTAGACAGTGGAAGTAAACATATCGGACTTTCAGCAACCACAAAAGACAAAGTATTATTTGAGTCAGATGTAGAACTACGAAACGATATAGTAGACCTCTTATCTACCCGTAGACAAAACCGTAGAACCAGAAGAAATCACAAAACCAGATACCGTAAACCACGTTTTGATAATCGCAAGCGTAAAGACGGATGGTTAGCACCCTCGGTTCAAAACAAGGTAGATAGTCATTTAACGATTATTCGTAAAGTACACGAGATTCTTCCTATATCAAAGATTGTTGTAGAAGTAGCGTCTTTCGATATACAAAAGATTAAGAATCCTACAACAAGCAATATTGAGTATCAGCAAGGGGAACAGTTAGGCTTTTGGAATGTTAGGGAATATGTGCTTTTTAGAGATGGTCACATATGTCAATGTTGTAAAGGTAAGTCAAAAGATAAAATCTTAAATGTACATCATATAGAAAGTAGAAAGACGGGCGGTAATGCTCCTAATAATCTTATTACTTTATGTGAGACTTGCCATATAGGTTATCACAAAGGAACTGTAAAACTACCAAAGACCATAAAACGAGGAATGTCTTTTAAAGATGCGACCTTTATGGGGATTATGCGGAGGAGTTTCTATAACAGATTAAAAGAAATATATCCAAATGTAAGTTTAACATACGGATATATTACTAAAAATACTCGCATAGAATATGATTTGCCAAAAGACCATTATATAGATGCTCGTTGTATCAGCGGAAATCCTAATGCATTAACAGATGGTACGGTATATTACCAAAAGAAGGTAAGATGTCATAACCGTCAAATACACAAGAATACTATTCTTAAAGGCGGTATCAGAAAACGTAATCAAGCAGAATACGAAATCAAAGGGTACCGATTATTCGATACTGTAGCATACAAAGGCAATATCTATACTGTATTTGGTAGAAGAAGTAGCGGTTTCTTTGATATTCGCACCCTTGATGGCATAAAAGTAAACAAAGGCTCTGTAAGTTGTAAGAAATTACGACTTATTCAGCCAAACAGTAACTATTTAATCGAGTTTAGAAAGCATACTGCTTCGGCAATGTGAGGAATTAGGAAAGGGCGGCTTTTCTCCCCTTTGCTAAAGAAAAGGGGTTTCCAACAGTAGTGGGTGATTTATGAAAATGAGAAAATGTTTAGTATTTATATTATTAAGTACATTATTGTTAACAGGCTGTACTACTACGGATGTAGAAACTGGTATAGGCCGCTTTGTTACAAATTTTAGAGAAAATATTGAACGTGCAGTAGAAAATTTCGAGGAAAAATGGAATATAGAAAAAGATAATGTTGATGACGCTATACGTAATCGACAACTTGATAAAGATTTAACCGAGGATGAAGGTATAGACCATTTACAAGATGTTGAGTTAGATTATTAAGAGGTTCTATATGTTGAATAGGATAAAGTCTATATATGTAGTGGTTTTATTTCTTATTTTAGCTACAATAATGGGTTTGTGTACTTTTTTCTTAATACACTCATTATTGTGTAGTACAACATTAATTGGTGGTTTATTATCGTTTATAAATTTGATATATACCTATTTATGTATAGGTACCTATTCAGTTATAATACATGGGGCTTGGTATTATACCCTATGTTGTATCTTTTATTGGGTGCTGTTTTTTAGGAATAAAACAACTAAGAAATATTTAAAGCATGGTATTTTATTGGTAACTTTGCTGATGCTTTGGTTTGAAATAAAAAATATTTATTTGACTTATATAAATGGCATTGTAAAGTTTACAGATTCTTCAGACGTAGCAATAGCAAAAGCAGTAGCTATGTTTAATAAACAGTATGAGGGCGTGTTCTTAAATGTTTTGACTATTATAAGTCTTTGTGGTAGTTTAATACTATTATTGGGTACTATTTATAAATTATTAAATATAAAAACTTGTGAACTGGAG